>CAMYNE010000522.1 GCA_947259675.1 uncultured Pirellulaceae bacterium | reverse complement strand
ACTCGCAAGGTGCGTCGAAATTTCTCGTAGTGAGTCAAAACGGTCGAAGGCACCTGTTCCTGGACTTTGTTCCAAAATGATTCGATCCCCATCCAGAACGGTGTCCCGGCAAGAGGGTGCATCAGCTGTCGGCCGAGCGAGAGTGCGATCAGTTCGGTTGCCGAAAAACTGATCTTGGTCGTCGACTTGGCTCGCGGACCAAGCTTCCAGACTTTCCCCCGCCCGGTATCGTGCGAATCAACATCGATGCCGGCCGCTTGCAGCGCTTCCAAGTCGCGACGCAACGTACGCGTGTGCAATGAACTTAAGCCGAGTTCGTCAACAACCTCAGATTGCAGTTCGGCAAGCGTCTTTCCAAACCTCACGCGCTCGAGGATTTGGAGAATTTTGTGTTGTCGAATTAGTTGTTCGTTTCGGGCCATTCCATCCGCCGCGTTCGTCCCGTTCCCCAAGAAAGGGTTGAGTAAACGTAAAATGCCGATTCCTGATTTTGAATAGCTCGGTATTATCCCTTTCAAATACTCAGTCGCCAAGCACAGGGAGGCAGTTTTTGAGACGCAGAATGGAGGGCGTCGTCAAGCGGGGAAAGCCCAGCGGTGACAAAAATGTGGGTAAACCTCATGGCTACGGCGGGGTTACATCGAGGATCGAGATCACAGGTCGCCACGGCGTCGCTGATTTTCTAGAATGCGAGGTTGATCCGAATAAAGAATCTAGAGCGAGCAATAAGTGAATCAACCCAAACAAGCCGTGATCTGCTTGAGTGGTGGGATGGACTCCACTTCGTTATTAATGCGACTCCTTGCGGAAGACCGTAAAGTCTACGGGATTAGCTTCGACTACGGTCAAAAACATCATATCGAACTTGACCGGCTCTCCGAAAACCTCAGCTACCTTCGCACAAATGGTTTTGAGTTTGGCTGGGAATTGATCGACATCTCAAAACTGGGAAAACTGTTTCATTCCGCGCTCACCGATTCCAATTGGCAAGTGCCGAAAGGCCATTATGAACAGGAAAACATGAAGCAAACGGTCGTACCGAACCGGAACGCGATCTTTTCTTCAATCGCCTATGCGTATGCTCTTTCGATTGCGACGCGAAATGATACGGAAGTTGATTTGTGTTTGGGAGTCCACAGCGGGGATCATGCGATTTATCCAGATTGTCGTCCCGAATTTTACGACGCCATTTTTCATGCGTTTTCAATTGGGAATTGGGACTCGCAAAAAGTCTCTTTATATTTACCTTATTTGCACGAAGATAAAGTTGGCATCCTGCGGGACGCACAACAATCGCTCGAAAGGCTTGGATTGGACTTTGAAACCGTGTTTCGCAACACTTGTACCAGCTATCAACCGGATTCAATCGGTCGATCCAATGGACTAACGGGCTCCGACGTGGAACGCGTGTTGGCGTTTCACGAATTTGGTGTACAAGACCCAATCGAATATCAAGACTCTTGGGCGGCAGTGGTAGAACAAGCGTTGCGATTCGAAAAAGAACACCGACGCTTGGCGGCGAAAAACGCAAGCTCGTAGACATGTCAGAATATTTCGAAAGAATTGCGAGTGAATGGCGGGAACGCGCCCCCGAGCTGGCCGAATGGGCGATGCGACGATTGGTCAACCGAACGGATGTTTGGGGGCGTTACTTATCGCCCCGTTATCGCGGAACTTCTTCGACTGGTAATCCTAAGAACAAAGCCATCACCGCTCCATTCCGGCAGGAACGTGGGAAGATCTTTTTGCAGCCTTCCTCACTGGAAAAACATTTCAAGGCCAAAGAAGGCGGCGGCATTCTCGGGTTGCACAGCACATCGCCAGACGGGGCCTCAAAGTGGTTCGCTTTGGACATCGACCTGCATGACGATGACGATTTGTCCGTCTCGCCCGAAGGAAACTTTGTTGCAGCCAAGACCTGGTACAAGCGTTTGCAGGAGATGGGATTTGACCCGGTCTTGATGGATTCCAACGGCAGAGGCGGCTTTCACATGCTGGTTACGTTCGCCAAAGCCATGTCGTCGAAATCGGTTCGCAAGTTCTGCGATGACCTGATTCAAGACTACGAAAGGCTCGGATTGGATGCTCCGCCAGATGTTTTTCCAAGAGGTAGCTTTGGCATCAACCGCAAAGGTGGCTGGTTGCGACTGCCTGGCAGGCACCACACGCACCAGCATTACACACGGGTTTTCAACGACGAACCGTGGAGCGACGCGGTATGGTTGGAAGGACATGAAGCCATTGACCGATTGCTGGCGATGACTCCCGCCGACGAGGAGTTGTTGAACAGAGTCAGTCTGGTGGTTCAGGCCCGAACGATTTGCCTGGACTTCGACGGAGTCGTGCATTCCTATCAGTCGGGGTGGAAAGGCGAAGATGTCATTCCTGACCCGCCTATTCATAAGGTTGGTCTGGCAATCAAACGCCTCCGCAAAGATTATCGTGTCGTCATTTTTTCGGCTCGTTGTCGAACCGAGGAAGGCTGTATTGCTATCGAAGCGTGGTTAGACAAACACAGCATCGAAGTCGATGAAGTCTGTCGACATAAGCCACCCGCCCATATCTATGTTGATGATCGGGCCGTTCGTTTCACCGGCGATTGGGAAGAAACCATTTCCGAGATTCACAATTTTCGCAAGTAATCCGAATTTGCATAACAATGCAACTTCTACTTTCGACCTTCCTTGTTCGGAGTTCGAAATTCTAGAGCAATTCCAAAATTGATTGCACTTGTGGCATCTTGAACCGAGGCACGAGGTTATGGATCTACGTGAACCAGCGAGAGATTCTTCAGTCGCAAGTCTCTTTAGAATGACAGGGGCTGAATACCAATTTTTGAAATGCTCTAGTCAGAAATTGCGTTGGGATCAAAACGAGGATCAGGAAAAAGATTAAGACTAAGATTACGATTAAGATTAAGATAGAATTACAGCCCCACC
>CAMYNE010000521.1 GCA_947259675.1 uncultured Pirellulaceae bacterium | reverse complement strand
AATTTCCGCATCTGCGATTTCAAGACTTCTGCGGTGTGTTGGAGTCGGTCCGTAGGTCGAACGATCGACGCCACGACTAACGGCAAACAATCGGTCTTGCACGATCGGTTTAAACTTTTCACCGACTTCATGCTTGGCCCGATACCCATTGAGTCGTTCGTCGAGATCCATCAACTTCATGCGAAGTCCGTGAAGTTTGCCGTCTAATTCACCTGCCTCCGTTTTTGAGTTTTCAATCACCTTGCTCATCCGCTCGACTCGTGTCAAAGACCGAGCCAAGGCAATCTGCATCGCCGAATGGATCCGAACCGCGTTTTCGTACTCCCGCCAAAAACTGGCAACCTCGTCCGGCTCGGCACCCGCCAAAGCACCTTTGCGAAGTTGGACGACCTCGAACGGTTGGGCGTCGCCGATTTGAGTCAGCTTGCCGTCAACTTGTGTCGACATCGAAACGGTATAACTTCCTGGTGCTGCCAACAGTCCTTGCGGTGGACCGCCCCACATCGGCGGTGGGGGTGGCACAAGTTCGATTGCATTCGGAGTCGGGTATCGCAAATCCCAGGCAACTCGGTGGAAGCCTTTTTTTGCGGGCCCCTCGATTCGACGAACCACGTTTCCAGCAGAGTCCTTGACCGTCAACCAGATTTTTGGCGCTTGTCCACGTCGCTCCGCTTCAACCGAATCCCAGCCAGGAAACTGCGGGGCTCGTTTTTCTTTTACGAGTGCTTTTTCATTTTCCTGTCGAGTATCTTTGCGTGATTTCAAACCCTCCTTCAGATAATAGGTGAACACGGCACCGAAGTGAGGATTTGGTGCCATATAATGTGATGCACCTTGATCGCCTTTGCCACTTTCAAAACCCAGATGCGGCCGTGGAAAATACCACCACGATTTGCGCGGTGAGAATAATGCGGCTTCGGATTCCAGCAGTTCAGCCGAGATTTCACGGAAAACGTTTATGTCGTCAAAGACAAAAAATCCGCGGCCAAATGAAGCTCCTACCAAGTCGTCGTCTCTGCGATGGATGGCCAAATCACGAAACGAAATCGTTGGTACGCCGCCCTCCAATTTCGTCCATCGACTTCCACGATCAACGGTGAAGTAAATTCCAAATTCAGTGGCCGCAAAAAGCAGGTCCTTGTTTTTGTGGTCTTGGACGGTACGCCAAACAAGCGTTCGTGTTGGCAAGTTGCCGATGATTGATTTCCAAGTCTTGCCGCGGTCTTCACTCTTGTACAGATAAGGCTTGTAATCGCCGTACTTGTGATTGTCCAAGGCAACATAAACGGTATCCGGGTCGTGCAAGTCGGCTTTGATGTCATTAACGAATGCGGTGCCTGGAACGTTGGGCAGTGAGCTGATTTCGATTTTTCGCCAGTCGTCACCGCCGTTTTCGGTGACTTGGATCAATCCATCATCAGTGCCAGCGTAGATCAATCCTTCCTGCTGTGGTGATTCGGCGAGCGAGGTGATCGTGTTGAAGTTGGACATCGCCGATACGTCCCATGCGTTATCCCAACTTTGCGTGTCGCCCATGATGGGCAGGTTCAACCGGCCTTGATTTCGAGTTAGATCACCAGAAATAGATTCCCATTCGTCGCCCCGGTTGTTTGACCGCCAGACGCGTTGCGACGCAAAATAAAGACGCGTGGGTAGATGCGGACTGACAAGGATTGGGGCATCCCAATTAAAGCGTTCGAAATCTTCGCCCTCTTCGGGTTGCGGTTGAATGTCAACGATTTCACCAGTGGAAAGATCAATTCGCGCAAGAAACCCTTCTTGTCGCTCCGCATACATGATGTTGGGATTTCCGGGTTCCGTGGCAGGCTGATGACCGTCCCAGTCGAGGACGATTCTCCAATCCATGTTTTGTATTCCGTGCACGTTGTCGGTTCGAGAAGGTCCTCCCTCGGTACTGTTGTCCTGGGTTCCCCCGTAGACGTTGAAGAACGGTTCCGCGTCATCAAGCGCGACTTTGTAAAATTGTGTCACAGGTAAGTTGTCAATGAATCGCCAGTTTGCCGCCAGATCGAAACTTTCGTAGAGTCCACCATCGCTTCCGACCAACAAATAATCTGGATCGTCGGCCCTAAACGCCATCGCGTGGTTGTCCGAATGTTTGTGTTTTTCTGGCATCCGCGTAAACGTTTTGCCACCATCTTCGGAAACTTGAATTCGCACGTCGGCCAGATAGATGCGATCAAATTTGTGTGGCGACGCATAAAGTTCCTGATAGTAATGCGGGCCCGTTCCGCCCGAGACCGTATCCGATTGCTTCTCCCATGTTCCGCCGCGATCGGTCGAGCGATAGACGCCTCCCTTTCTGCGATCAAGCTCGATTGCTGCGTACAGTGTATCGGGATTTTGTGGTGAGATTGCCAAGCCGATTTTGCCCATGTTGGATTCGGGCAAACCCGTCCTGAGTCTTTCCCACGATTCGCCGCCGTCATCACTTCGGTAGAGTCCCGATCCAGGTCCGCCACCCATGTACGCGGCGATGGTCCGGTGTCGCTGCCAGGTTGCCGCGTAAAGTCGATCAGGATCGCGCGGGTCAATGACAAGATCGGTGGCCCCTGTCCATTCATCATCGCCCAGAGTTCGGTTCCATGTTGTGCCACCGTCGGTTGATTTAAAAATGCCTCGTTCGCCACCCTTGTTCCAAAGTGGGCCCTGTGATGCGACCCAAATAACGTGGGAGTTGTCGGGATGTACAACGATCTTGGAAACATGCTCGGATTGTTGGAGTCCCATGTTCTGCCAACTTTCTCCTCCGTCCGTGCTGCGATAAACTCCGTCACCAAAGCCAATGTGACGCCCGCCAACATTTTCACCCGTGCCCACCCACACGGTGAGCGGATTGTTTTGATCGACGGTAATACATCCGGTGGAGTAGGAAGCCTGATCGTCAAAAATCGGTTTCCAGGTCACTCCCGCATTTTTCGTACGCCAAA
>CAMYNE010000520.1 GCA_947259675.1 uncultured Pirellulaceae bacterium | reverse complement strand
CGAAGTGCGTTCAATCGTGAGTCACTGGCCGGATTTGAAACGAATTGTCATTGTCGTTGACCGGCTGCATCCAACTGAAAAACTGGTACGACTTGTCGAGCTGTCAGACTCGGTTTTCTACATGTCGGAAACTGAAGACCCGGCTCCCGCGGTCAACGAACTCAAGGGCTTGATGAACAGATCGCCGTCCTGGAAGAAGAAAATGCACCTGGTTTGGGTTCTGGGCGAAAATGAACAAGTGGCACCTCTGGTACCTGAATTGGACAACCTTGTCGAGCGTGATTTCAAAATACAGCTGACCGATCCTCCGTCTATAACACGCCTTTACACTCAAGGAATCGAGAGAATCGTTCACTACTTGCGTGGTGTTAGTATTGGTATTGCCCTTAGTGGCGGCGCTGCACGCGGAATGAGCCATCTCGGTGTTTTGAAAGCGCTTGAAGAATCAGGAATCACGATCGATATCATGGCCGGAACGAGCGCGGGAGTCCTGACAGGTGTGGTTTACTGCGCAGGATATTCACCCGACTTTGGAATCAAACACTTTGCCGAAGACATGGCGCCAAGTTCGATTTACAAAAAGCTACCCAAGGGCGACGAAATCTACATGGTCAAGCAATTTCGCACCAGATCCTGGGATCAAATGTTGCGAAAACATGTTCATGACTGGCGATTGGAACAGTGTCCGCTGCCGATCCATACGGTTACCACAGATTTGGTTTCTGCTGAAATGGTGGTTCGATCACTTTCCGAACACACCGACGGAGAACATGAAGTCACCTGGTGCCATTACGACACTATTGAGGTGTTTGAATGTTCAAGCCCACAACTTAAGTGGCGTGGGAGCCAGAAATGCCGACGTAACCATCGCTCCGGATGTCAGTAAATTTCCGATGGCGGCGTTCACGCAGACGCCTGAAATGGCTGAAGTCGGCTATCAGACGGCGATGGAATCGTTGCCTCGAATTCGAGAGATCTTGCACCACCTAGACCCCCATCTGTTTCCGATGAATAGTTGAGGTATCCGGGAATTCATCCTGTTTAGCACGAAACCATTCAACTTTTGACAGACAATGAACAAAGTCATTCTGAAGGAGCTTGCGACTGAAGAATCTCTCGTTGCTTGGCGTAGATCCTTCACCTCGTGCCTCGGTTCAGGATCACACAAGTGCACATCATCGGTTCAGGATGACACACGTGCACATCAACTTTGAAAATGCTCTGATAAACGTAGAAAAAAATCCCTGCCGTTGCCGGCAGGGATCTGGTTGGCGTAAGAACGAGCTTGATCTTCTTTACGATCAAACGTTGGCGTAAGTCAATCCGATTTACGCACTTTTGGACTCGGGCATTGAAAAGGGTGAGTGGGCACCCATTACGGTTTCTTCGTCGATCGTGATCTTGGTGCCTTTCGGCTTATCGGGGAGGTCGTACATGATGTCAAGCATTACCTTCTCAATAATCGAACGCAGACCCCGCGCTCCAGTACCTTTGTCCATCGCCTGGTGTGCGATCTTTTGCAAAGCTCCGTCGGTGAACTTCAAATCGCTGTTTTCCATCTGGAACAGACTCTCGAATTGGCGAACCAAAGCATTCTTGGGTTCGGTCAAAACGCGAACTAAACCAGATTCGTCAAGTGGTGCAAGTGCCGAAACAACCGGCAGACGACCGACCAGTTCCGGGATTAACCCGAATTCGAGAATGTCGTCGCTGGTTACTTGTGGCAAAAGTTCTCGCAAACCGCTTTCTTCACGGAAACCCGTTTCCGATCCGAAACCGATCGTACGTTTCCCTAAGCGTCGCCGGATAATGTCGTCTACGCCTACGAACGTTCCACCGCAAATGAACAGAATATCCTTGGTGTCAATCTGAATGTATTGCTGCTCTGGATGTTTGCGACCACCTTGAGGTGGAACGTTAGCGATGGTGCCTTCCAGCATTTTCAGGAGAGCCTGTTGGACACCTTCGCCTGAGACATCGCGAGTAATCGAAACGTTGTTGCTGGTCTTGCCGATCTTGTCGATCTCGTCGATGTAAATTACACCTCGTTGTGCCGCCTCAATGTCGAAATCGGCAGAGTGCAAGAGTTTCAGCAACAGGTTTTCGACGTCTTCGCCGACATATCCTGCTTCGGTCAGCGTCGTGGCATCGCCAATGGCAAACGGAACGTTGAGGATACGAGCAAGTGTTCTGGCCAATAAAGTCTTGCCTGATCCAGTCGGACCAACCAACATGATATTGGACTTGTCGATTTCAACGTCGCCGCCTTCCCAGTCGAGCGACAAACGCTTGTAGTGATTGTGGACGGCTACTGCCAACACTTTCTTTGCAGACTGTTGACCGATTACGTATTCGTCCATCCGAGACACGATTTCACGCGGAGTCGGAATCTTGGTGAAAAGTTGCTTCGTCGGTCCACGACGACGTTGCTCCTGTTCCAGAATAGACTGGCACAGTTCGATGCATTCGCCACAAATGTAGACGTCGCCCGGCCCTTCGACCAAGGGTCCAACGTCGCGGTAGTTCTTTCGACAAAACGAGCAATGCGCGTTTTTCTTGGAGGTGCCTGTACGGCGACCCCCTGAGGAATCGTTGCCTGCGGGCATTATCACTCCTTAGGGTTTACAAAATTCAACCGTTCTTACGTCCCAGTTGAACATGTCCGAATCAGTGATAAGAGATAACGAATCTCAAACCAAAGGTGCTTCCTTGCCCGCGATCATTCGAACTCTATGTCTTTTCAGCATTCGTGCTGTCATTTCTTCAGAAAGTGACAGCATGATGCTGCAATCAGTTTAGGTAGGATTACCGTTAGATTAATCAAACCAACCGGCAATCGCTGTAATGTGTGGCTTCATGAGCCACAATATTTGGTGTTAGCCTTCGTCCTTCAAGTTTTCTGAGTCGATTTGGTCTCGAATACTTGTTTTAAGTCTTTTGAATTCTTCGTTGTCCAATTTGCCTTCGTTACGTATGCGTTCAAAGTCGGAAAGTAATTCTGCTTTTGAAGTCGAATCGTTTCCCATCGCCATGTCCCGAAACATCTTGACAAAATAGACAGCAACCAAGACCGCAACAATCAGCACCGTTATCCAGACAATCCAACGAGCCGCCGGAATTTCCATCGTTTCTTGCCAGGTCTTTTGGAGCGATTCAAACATGGTTCGTTGCAGAATCGAATTAACTCAGTCAAAACTCAATTAAGTTAGGGATAACGATTATATCCTGTCCATCAATCGAGGTTTAGCTCAGATTTCTAAATCTTCCGAGTAACTCAAATTCGCAGTTTTCCCGTGTATTTCGATCCAAGGCGTGACCAGCACGCTTTTGATGATGATTGACGACTATTAATACCGACCGAGCGATCAATCATTGAAAGAGTACTTCTGACGGCTTTTAGCCAAATGCGCCGTTGTTGGCAGAAGTAAGTTACCGAACATTCGTTTTCGGCTCGATGCAGCCACTGTTACGGACCAGAGGACAGTTAGGTTCGAGATCTTTTTCCAATTCTTTTAGATTCGTAGCTGATGTCGCGAAACTCCGAAAAACGGATCGGATTTTCGTAACTAAAGTCGTGAGATTTCAGACGGCACAATAGCGTATGGACCGTATTCTCACGAATCCGGCTTGTTTTTTGATCGATCGGCTGAAGCCCCACATCCGAGACGCATGATTGCTGGAGCTTACGTATTTCCTGCGAT
>CAMYNE010000519.1 GCA_947259675.1 uncultured Pirellulaceae bacterium | reverse complement strand
CATCAGCTCCAAAGACAGGATTGTATTACTGGGTAATGAACGACTTCGCCCGGGTCAGAAATTGTCAATCAAAGAAACGAGTGAAGAGGTTCCGCCGAGCTAACAACCGTTAAACTCGAACTGAAAGTTGGGCACTCTTGCTTCCCTATGTTGTTGACGGGCACGGGTGCCAATCCAAACACTAACGGAAACACTAACGCAGCTTCCATCGGTTATGTTGCGGTGTGTATTGAGAATCCGCGTATAATCAAGTTTTCGAGAGCAAATTTGCCACACCACGGTTTGCGTAAACGACGCACTTTCACCAATAAAAGATCAAGAACATGCATCCGATAAACTGGTTCATAGACAACCCAGTTAAAGTCAGTGTGGGAATAATCCTGCTGACTTTGTTCGGACTTATTGCGATGTTCCGAATGCCGATGCAACTCACGCCGAACGTGCAGCGTCCACAAATTTCCGTTTCAACAAGGTGGCCGGGTGCCAGCCCGCAGGAAATCGAGAAAGAGATCGTCAACGAACAGGAGGAACAGCTCAAGAGCGTCGAGGGCATTACAAAAATGTCTTCCGAAAGCGCGGATTCCAGCGGCAGTGTAACCCTTGAGTTTCGTGTCGGTACGGACATGAACCAGGCGATCCTCAAAGTCAACAGCCAGCTTCAACAAGTTCGTGAGTATCCAGCTGACGCGGATAAACCAGTAATTCGGACATCTAACAGTTCCGACCGCTCAATCGCGTGGTTCATTTTGAGCGTGAAGCCGCCCTCAATAGAACAATTGCAAACATACGCCCAACAGCACCCTGAAATGGCTGAAGCCATTCAGAATATCATCAATGCGAAAAGCATCGGGCTTTCTACAATGCGGCTGCGGGCTTTAATTGAAGAATATCCGGAAGCGCAGGAGCTGTTGCCCGATCTTAACGTGCCTCAATTTCGCAAGTTTGCCGAAGACAACATCGAATCGCAATTCGAACGCGTTCCCGGCGTCGCGGATGCCAGTGTTCGTGGGGGCGAAGAACGGCAATTGCAAGTCATCGTCAATGCCGAACAGCTTGCCGCTCGTGGGCTCACGCTCGATAACCTTCGTCAATCACTGATCCAGGACAATCAAGACATTTCCGGTGGAGACTTTTCCGAGGGCAAACGGCGTTATGTCGTCCGGACGATGGGCCAGTATCGTTCGATCGAGCAAGTTTCTAACCAAACGATTCCCAACCCGAGCGGCGAAACGGTTTACGTTCGCGATGTTGCGGAAGTCCGATTGGGTTACGATAAACCATCGGGGTTCGTTAGGCGGTTTGGAGTCTCGAACATTGCCGTAAGCGTCCAGCGCGAATCGGGAGCGAATGTTGTTGCCGTAATGGACGGGTTGAAGGAAGAAGCAAGAAAGCTGAACGCTGGCTTGCTTGCGCGAAACGACCTGGTTTTGAGCCAGGTATACGACGAAACCATTTACATCAATTCGGCCGTCGGGCTGGTGAAGCAGAACATCATCCTCGGCGGCGCTTTAACCGTCATCATCCTGATGTTGTTTCTGCACCTACGTGGAAAAACACTGATTTTTGTGCCTCTCTTGGCTGCTTCTTCCGTCGCTGCGGTTCTGATTTCACCCTGGTTTTTTCTGGCCACGTTGGCGCTCGTTCTGATTTCGGGTTTCTGGTTTGCCCGCGGCGCGCTGGTAGTTGCGCTAGCGATCCCGGTCAGTATCATCGGCACATTTCTCGTTCTCAATACACTTGGGCGATCGTTAAATGTGATCAGCCTTGCGGGTCTGGCGTTCGCAGTCGGAATGCTGGTCGATAACGCGGTTGTTGTTCTGGAAAACGTGTTTCGCTATTTCCAGATGGGACACCGTCCGATGAAGGCCGCCCGATTAGCCGTCGCTGAAGTCTGGGGAGCGGTACTCGCCTCGACTTTGACCACGCTCGCTGTTTTTCTTCCGATCTTGTTTTTGCAGGGCGAAGCGGGCCAACTGTTTGCCGATATAGCGTTGGCCATTAGTGCCGCGGTTGGTCTCTCGTTGATCGTAAGCGTGATCGTGATTCCTACTGCAGCGTCGAGAATGCTAAACGATAATGATCGAGATAATTCGAGCGAGCGCAAAAAAGGATTTGTTGAAAAATCTCTCTCTGGATTCGGGACGTTTTTTACCAACACGGTGGTTGGCACCAACGATTGGATTCAGCGAGGATGGATGCGACGGATCGCGGTGATTGCCCTGATCCTCAGCGTTGCTGGCGCGGTCGGATATTTCATGCGTCCCAAAGTTGAGTATTTGCCAAGCGGAAATCGCAACCTCATCATCAGCATGATCCTTCCTCCCCCTGGGTACAATGTGCATCAGCTTTCGGCGATGGGCCAGCAGGTTGAAGAAACTTTAAGACCGTATTGGGACATCGACCCAACGACGGAAGACACCTCGCACTTGGATTACCCGACAATTGGCGATTATTTTTATGTCGCCCGGGGAAAAAGCGTTTTTGTCGGCCTGCGTGCACACGATGAACTTAAGGCACGAAAACTGATCAAATTGATTCAGACAAAGTTCAAAGACGCGTTCCCAGGTTCATTTGTTACCGCTCGACAAACCAGTCTCTTCGGCCGAGGTCTCTCGGGAGGCCGTACGATTGATGTGGAGATTACGGGACCCGAATTGGAAACACTTGTGGGGCTTGGTGGCAAGATTTTGGGCGGGGTCAAACGACACTTTCCTGAAGACACACAGGCTCGCCCCGAACCGAGCCTTGATCTTTCCAGCCCTGAATTGCACGTTAGTTTAAAACCCGTACAAGCTGCGGCACTGGGTATTACAAATCGCGAGCTGGGTTATGCCGTCAACGCCCTAATCGATGGCGCGTACGCGACCGACTATTTCACCGGCGGCGAAAAGATTGACCTTGTAATTCTTGGATCTGATCAATACGACGGAAATACTCAAGACCTGAATTCCGAATACA
>CAMYNE010000518.1 GCA_947259675.1 uncultured Pirellulaceae bacterium | reverse complement strand
GAATCATTTGATAAGGTCTGGGAAACCATCGACTCGACTCACTGGGACGAAGAAATGGTTGGTCAGAAATGGGACGACGCAAAAGCCAAATATCGGCCCCAGGTTGAAGCTGCCAAATCGATCAAAGAAGTTCGCCAAGCAATGGAAGATCTGATCAGAGAGCTTGGGCAATCTCATTTCGGAGTTATCCCAGCCGATGCATACGACGTCGTTGGCGAAGGCGGTGGGCAAGCCGATGCGGGCCTGACGTTTCGGTTGACGGAAGACGGTGTTTTGGTTTCGAAGGTTCGCAAGGATTCATCCGCAGAAAAGGCCGGTATCGGACCCGGCTGGGCATTGGATAAGATTCAAGGTAAGGAAATCGCGGAAATCTCCGAGAAGATTCAGAAAGCAGCCCATGGTCCGATTCGTTTTGAAACGTTGACAGGCCTGGCTTTGAGCCGATTGGCATCGGGTGACGAAGGCGAGACGATTGAGGTTGTTCTTCGCGACGGTGATGGCGAAACAAAAACGATGGAACTGGAACTGGAAACACCACCGGGAAAAATTGCCAACTTCGGCAATCTGCCACCGATTTTTGTCGCTTCCGATGTTCGGACGCTGGACGGCGAAGTCGGCTATTTCGGGTTCAGTGCGTTCTTTGAACCACAGACCATCATGCCTGCATTTCGAAAAATGCTTCGCGACGAAAATCACAGCAATGGAATCGTGATTGATTTACGCGGTAATATTGGCGGTATCGCTGGAATGACGATGGGCATGGCATCCATGTTTGCGTCGGAAAAGGCGGAACTTGGCGTGATGAAAATGAGGGGTTCCGAGTTGAAATTTGTGGTGAACGAAAATTATGACCCTGTGACTTGTCCTGTGGCCGTGCTCGTAGATGAATGTTCAATTTCTTCTGCGGAGATTCTTTCGGGTGGTTTACAGGATCTGAAATTGGCTCGGATTTTTGGTTCGAGAACGGCGGGTCTGGCTTTGCCATCGACGGTCATCAAATTGCCAAACGGCGATGGTTTTCAATATGCTTTCGCGGATTACAAATCAGCTTCGGGAAAATCGCTTGAGAAAGATGGCGTTGTGCCTAATGAAGTGGTTACCTTAAGCCGTGATCTTTTGCTTCGAGACGCTGATCCGGTCTTGAATCGAGCACTGGAATGGATCAAACAACAAAATCAGAAGTCTGAAAAATAATCTTTATCAATGGAGAAAACTATGAAATCTTTAAAAATTTTGCTCGCTGTGGCGATCATGGGCGTCGCTGGAATTCAACAGTCTCAGGCTCAAGACGATGATCTTCCTTCGGCCGAGTCGATCATCAAAAATTACGTGGAAAAGACTGGCGGTATTGACAAGTACAAGGCTGTCAAAAATGTGTTTAGCAGCGGAACGCTTTCGGTCCCACAGCAAAACATCAGTGGGACAATGGAAATGACGGTCCAAATGCCCGGTAAACTCAGCGCCGATGTCGAAATCGAAGGGATAGGTTCGATTGTTCAGGGATCGAACGGTGAGCACACCTGGGAAATCAGTGTGATTGCAGGACCCAGATTAGTTGAAGGCGATGAAGCAGAGATGCTTACCGAAGAAACGTCGATGGACAAGTTGGTTGATCCAGCAAATTTTTATAAGTCAATGGAAACAACTGGTGTCGAAGATGTTGACGGAGAGAAATGCTACAAACTCGTCTTGACGAAAAAGAACGACAAGAAGGTCGAGGCATACTATTCCGTTGAATCGGGCTTGGAGGTTAAGCGAGCTACGGACCTATCGACTCAAATGGGTGATGTCGGGGTTGAGATCTATTCTTCCGATTACCGTGATGTCGATGGAATCTTGACTCCCTTCAAAACCGAACAAAAAATGTCAACGGGTGTGAGCGTTGTCATCAGCTTCGACAAAATGCAATACAATGTCGATGTCGATGCGAAAAAGTTCGACATTCCAGATGAGATTCAAAAGCTGATCGACAAAAAAGCTGACAAGGAAAAAGCCGACAAGGAAAAAGCTGGTGCCGGTGGTGCGGATCAATAATCATCAGACCAACTGTAAGTCAAGGGAACGTGACAATTGTCGCGTTCCTTTTTTTGTCGCTCCGAAACGAATGGATCACGAGAATCGAGGAAGGAATCAATGCCGGCTCGTTGTTTTTCAATTAGACGAATGCTTCGTGGTTTATCGTTTAAAACTGAGCAAACAGCGTGGGATAAGCTTCCAGCTTGTCAAGATATTTTGTACCGACGCCTAAATAAAGCTGTTGGTTGTGTTGTCATGACAGGCAGGATGCCTATCCCACGTAAACTTTGACCGGTATTGCGGTAGGGATCGTCATCTTTGTTCGAAATACCTTTTTGACGTGGGCTCGGTCACTGCGCGAAAATTCTGAGGAATGTCGCATTTGACCGCCACGACTGAGTACCCTGGAGATAGCGATGCCTTGCCCTATACGCCGCCCCACTCGCCCAAAATATTTGCAACGCAAGCTTCGATCCCAGCGAGAGCGCAAACGACAGGGCGAGAACCAGCCGTTTCAATACGAACGACTTGAGCCACGTCAGCTACTGGCGGACGGCAACGTCGGTCGGCGATTACAGGCATATTGAATTGCGGAAAGAAAAGGTGTCGAAATGGAAAAGACGAATTGTTAATATCCTGAATTTGCGAGAGACAATTGAAACCGCGAAGCCCTTTTGCATGTTAGATGAGGAGCTGGACTTCCTTTCCAAGTCGATCGATTTGGACGGCCTGAAAGCGATTCCCGATCACGAACTTCCCAGCGATCGACACATCGAAATGGCCAAGAATCGAAGGGTCTTCCGGGGTCAATTTGGTATCGGAACGATTCTGGTTTTTGTTTCAATTACCGCTTTAGTTTGTGCAGTCCCAGTATCGTTTTCATGGAACCAAGCTGATTATTGGTTCGGCATCATGATGTCGGCGTTTCTTTTGGCGCCGATGA
>CAMYNE010000517.1 GCA_947259675.1 uncultured Pirellulaceae bacterium | reverse complement strand
TAGGTTCTCTCGGAACCGCCAATCCAAAATACATCAAAAGCTTGACCTTTGAAAAGATCACGTCAACATGGTTCTCAACGGTTACGTATGAAACGTAATCAACCAGCCCCGTACTGAGGAGTTAACGACGAAAGCTTAGGATGGGCTATTTCGTCGAGCAAGTTATTTGTGAACCACTTCTTCCCAAATATCTTACTGCTTGTTGATGTCAGAGCCTCGAAAGTCGAAATCTGACATCGCCCACGATATCCCAACCCAAACAAGAGTCAACGCTGATCCCGGAATCTACTTGAGAATCGGGAAAGGAAACGGGAATTCGCTTTATCAGCCTATTCTCCAGCAGCCAAAACTCAGGTTCCTTCGCCTTGTCGTTTGCTTCTGAACTAAAACGACTCATGACGAGTCCCAGATCAAACGAAGGAGTTAGGGATGATTGGAAAGCCATTGGTTGGAATCAATGCGGATTTTCGTAGTGCACAGGGAAATCAGCCTTCATTTTCCGTCGTAACAGCGGGATATTTCGACAGTATCAGTCGGGCTGGAGGTGTTCCCATCATTGTCCCTCCGTTGCAGGATGATAGCGATATTATCAACCTGTTGAATAAACTCGATGGTTTTGTGATGATCGGCGGAGCCGACCTCGATCCTCGTCGTGATGGATTCATGCTCCACCCCTCCATTCGCCCAATGGATGCTCGACGCGAAAGCTTTGATCGCCGACTCATGCAAGGAATCGTCGATACCCGAACGCCCGTTTTTGGAATCGGCGTGGGAATGCAATTGTTGAACGTGAGCATGGGTGGCAACCTCTTCCTGCACATTCCCGAAGACCTGCCCAACGCTATTCCGCACAAAGACCCACAGGATCCGGGGCACCGACATAGTCTGGAAGTCGTTCCAGACTCGTTAATGGAACGTGTTTATGGTGATGGTGAAATCCGCGTCAGCAGTCGACATCATATGGCGCTTGATGAAGTTGCAGATGGCTTCAACGTGACAGCTCGATGTCCCGACGGCGTCGTTGAGGCGATTGAAAGCGATATGGCCGACTGGTTCGCGATCGGTACCCAATTTCATCCCGAAAATGAAGCGGCTTCGGCCCTTGATGTCCGCGTATTTGAAGAATTTCTCGATGGCATTCGCCAGAACGCTGCTCCAATGTTGCGAGTGGTGGCGTAAATCCTGTGATAGCAGCTTCGCGTGAAAAGGCTTGCGATTCGCTGCTTTTTGAAACGAATTCAAACTAAGTTTCGAAACGAAGCGGTTGGTGCCGATGAATAATCGGTGCCGTCGCTTTTTTGTTGCTAGCGGCCGAATTTAACCGTGCCTTCAGCCCATGATTTTTCCGTTTCCAAAGCTCTGGTCAGACCCCGAGCATGATGACGCCGTCGCGAGGATTGATCGCCATTTGGCAGATCGAACACAGCGATTGTCCGCAGGCATTTCGCTGTCATCAGATTTTGCAACGGTCCACGGTGTATTGTTAATCACGAGTGGCCGCGGCAAGTATCTTCGCGTGAATCATGTCGCGAACGCCGAACTGCAGATCCCAGATTCAATTTCGAATTCGTTTTTTCGGCAGCTCCTCTCGGAATCGGGTTCGAACATCGCTCCGCTGGCGCAGACCAAATCAGATCTCGCCGAGTTTCAGGCTCAAGTCGCCGAACAAATCAAAGTGAAAGCAGGCAAGTATGTTGACCGTCTACTCACGGTCGCGGTCAATGACCCCGGATGTTGGTCAACCGACTTTGATAGCCATGTCTTTTATTCAAGTCTTTGTGACACCAATCGTTTGTCTGAAATGTGCGGACTCAACGTAATTGACGCTTTTCCAGCTCGAGATTTAGCGGTTGGCGGCAATGGAAAGTTGTTGGAAGCGATGCCTTTGTGGTTGCTGTTTGCCGATCGCAGTCCACGCGTGGCAAAAAGTTACGTCGCCGTGTTTCGATTTGATTCGGACACCACAGTATTTCTGCTTCCCCCGTCAGATGGATTGGACGCCGAAGTTCCCGACATCAGAAGTATTCGTTTACCCGGTATCGGCTTCATCCGAAAACTGGTCGCCACACTTGGCACCCGAACTGATGAAATTGCTCTCGATCTGGCGGCACATTATGTCGGTGGGCAAAGAATCCCGCAACTAATCGACTTTTGGTCGTCGCAATTTGATCATTCGAAACAGCAGTCCAGGCATCCATTTCGCTCGCCGAACGAAATGGTTTGGAATGAGGAAGAATTGGTTGCGAAAACCAGCCTGTTTTTGGAATCCAACTCCTACTCGGTTTCATCAATTGTACGGTCGGCGATCGCATTTGCGGTTGAGTTGATACGAACGGAAATCAAACATCAAGCTGGTGTTGCCGCAACAGAACGAAAACACCTTGACCGAATCTGGATCTCGGCTGAAGAAGAAACACAAGCGGTCATCATTAATCAAGCTCACCAGACGTTCAAAACATCAGAGATTCAAACAACAACTCAGTTGGGGCTCACCAATTCAAAACTGTCTGCAGTCGCCGCCGCATTAATGGGATTAATGCATGTCGATCAGATGGCGTCCAATATTCCTTGGCTGACCGGAGCAAACTGCTTGCGAGCGCTGGGACAATTAACGCCAGGTAGACCTTCAAACTGGCGACAACTCGTCATGGACATGGCTGATTTTCAGCCGCCGGCAATGAAGTTAAGGGATGCGATTTGATTCGTGACTCGCCGTTTCAACTCCATCAAATAAAGCCGCCAACAAGAAAAACAAACGCGATTGAGCCAGAAAATCCAAGAAAAGAACAGATGGGTAGGTCAGCTGCAATCGCGTTTGACTATGTTGGCGGGATGAACGAGCTGCCCGTGAGACGGCGGAGATGAGATTGAGGGCATTAGCGCTCGTTCACATTATCCACCTATCGCAACCAATGTGCCAAACAAGTCCTTGTGGCGAAACATTGTGAAACTGCGGCTT
>CAMYNE010000516.1 GCA_947259675.1 uncultured Pirellulaceae bacterium | reverse complement strand
TCCCAGCTCACGACGGTTTCCAATTGGGTAACAGATTTCGCCGCATCAAGCTGTCGAAGCCAACAAGCGAGGGCAGACGTTTTGTCCAGACAAACCATTCTATCAGGCAGAGGGGTGAAGGCGAAATCTATGAGGGTCCCATGCAAACTAAATGACGTTTGGGTTCCCATAGCATAGGACGTCAAAACGAAAAAATGTGTTGAAGCTAGACTATCGTAGTCCACAGGTATCCCTCGACGCTATCAGTGCAGCAAGTCCGTCAAATCTTGTCGGAATAGTCACGGTACGAGTTAGTTGCCGAGTAACGACTAAGGCAGGTTCAAACCAGGACTGGGAGGTGGCAGCAGATACCGCCGCCGTGTTTCTCATCCGTGTCAATCAGGCGGCGTCGCGATGTTGTCATAAGAAGACATGTGTGATGGCCCTGTAACCGGAGCTTCAAGAGCTAAATATTTTTGTGCTCACCTTGTGCTCACTTAGGGGCCAGAACAGACCAAATCTGACCAATTCGGGTGGTTTTCGCAGACCACCACCGCGCATACAAAAAGCCCGAAAAGTCGCTTATTACCAAGGATTTTCGGGCTTTTTTGCAGCGACGCTGACGAGACTCGAACTCGCAACCACCGGATCGACAGTCCGGTACTCTAACCAATTGAGCTACAGCGCCTTGTTTTGAGAGCCCCAAATTATAACCAAAAACGGTCTCTTGCAAGACGTAATACGGTTTTCGGAGAATTCGACCAGAGACCGCAATTTTTCGCCTTTTTTGAGCCAACTTGATTCCGGTTTTCGAATCTTACGCCCGCCCGCCCAAGACACCGCCGCCCGCGTAATCCGACTAATCCGACTTAATCACACGTCAAGCCGAATTTGAACCTGCCCAGAGCGGGTGTTTTCCGACACGTCAATCTGTGTGGCATACGTTTATTAGATGTGCATTGATCGGTCAAACGAAAACTGGAGAAAGCGATGGACAAACCAACAAAAGCCATGATGGATTTCATTGAATATGCGGGTGATATTGCCAGCCGACTTGATTCGACAGGCTGGATCATCTTAGCGACTTGCTCCGTTATCGCGGGATACGCGCTTTTGAAGGGACCCGGGATTCGCCGAGCGTAAAGCCAATTTCAAAACCTGTTTTGAGTTCGATGTTGGGCGCGGTCAACCGGATTCGCCCACACAAAACCACATCAAGGCGCACCGCCAACTCCTGTTGCAAAGTCAATATAGCAGCGACGAGGGATCAAACCCCAAGGATCGAATCCTGTTCGCGTCTGCTTCTTCCAAGTCAACCGCGCCATCCAAGGTTGCTTCTTCCGATTCGACGTCCGAGCCGAGCTCACGATGCACAAGCATCCGATGGTAGTAAGTGGCGGCAAGCGTTTTCTTGATTTCAGCTTGCGTTCGCGAATACTCGAACTTGGGCGACTCGGTACTACTGTTCCGCAACGGACTATCGAGACTCAACAAGTGGTACTCTCCGGCAAGCACCGCCAAATCAAGTTGTTTGAGCGCTTCCTCGTAATCGCCCGTTCGGTACAAGACGTAACCGTAGGTGTCAAGGTACACCCAAGCCTCTTGTAGAGCTTGCAAGTAAACAGCATCCGTCGGCAACAGCCTGGCCAGTTCATCCGGATCAAATCCAAGCTGCTTAATCCACAAGCGATCTTTGTCGCACTGATCTTCGTCGCCCGTTTCCTGTGCTCTCAAAGCTCGAAGAACCAGAAAAACGGCAAGCTCGCCACGTTTCTGCTCGACAGCGACCCGTAAATTTGTGACTTCATCCTCCAATTCCGTTGACAGCAAACCGTTTTGTTTGACATTCTCATTAATAACCGCCAGTAACTCCTGATCAAAAAGATACACCAATCGTTCAAACTCGATGATTTTAGTGTCTAGAAGTTCCTCTCCTTCGGCTTGTCGATCGAGTTTTCTCGAAAGTTGAGCGATTGAAATGATGGCTTGCGCTTTCAGCGATAAATTAAAATCGAAAGACCAATAGATGTTCTGCGATTGATCCCGCAAAACGGTCAGCATGTCTTCGCGAGCAACATCCAACTCCGTATTTGCCAACGCGCGATAGTAAGCGAGGTTGTTTCGCCGAGTTGAACTATCCGCTTGAGATGGTGTCAAATGAGGGCGCATCGATTTGGCGGTCGCCAAAGCATCGAGCGGGCGTTCCAACTGTTGTTGGCAATCCGATTTGATTTGGATTGCCGCCAGAGAGGAGGGCTCCGATTCCAAAATTTCGTCGCACAAGCGAAGGCCTTCTTGTGGGTGACCCTTGAGTGCGAGCATTTCGGCTAACAAGATCCGCAACCCGTTATCACTGCTTGACGTATCCACTGCTTGGCGCAGTTTGGCAAACGCAGCATCCGTTTCATTTTGGGCGAACAAGTTCATCGCCTCGGCCGCCGTCCAGCGTGCCCGTTCAGTCCGACAACCGTATACGGCAAGCGGAAGGAGGACGAGCGCCAGAAAACCGGCCAAGATGGTGAGTTGAAACAAATACTTCGTCACCTTCGAGCGCTCAGGAAAACCGTTGGGGGTGCTGTATTCAAATGTGGGTTGATTCATGGATGACCAGGTACAAAACGGCTCAGACTGAGCAGACTAAAGTTGTTCTTCGGATGGTTTCTTCGGCTCAAGAAAATCAGTGACCGTTTTGAGGATTTCTTTCTTAATGATCTGAACCTGATTCTTGTTGCGGATTTTGTTGCCCTGGTCGTCCGTCACATAAAAGACATCAATCACCTGGTGGGCATAAGTCGAAATCCGGGCATAGTTCACGTCGAGTCCCAATTGGTAGAACTTCTTCGCAATCCTAAACAATAGCCCCGTTTTGTTGTAGGCGAAAACGTCGACGATGGTTGCCGTATCTACCGTTTGGTTATTGATTTTCACCTGGATTTTCGGACGCGAGAGCTGGAGAGCCCGACTTTCTTTCTTTTCCCATGTC
>CAMYNE010000515.1 GCA_947259675.1 uncultured Pirellulaceae bacterium | reverse complement strand
TTCCGGCTTGGATGACGAAATCGCTTCCTCGACATTTTTCAACCACATTTTTGCGCCGGTTGGGTTTAAGCCTTCCAAGTCTTTGAAGCTTCGATAGCGAATATTCTCAAATACATCTTCCTCTGTCAGTTGAACTTCCAACCCGTTGTTCGGCTGGACACCCCAAACCCCTGACTCTTTTGCGGCTGGATCGTAACGATCGATCTGGCGATCGCTGGGACGCCAAAAACTTGCGATCGTGAGTTTCAAAGCGCTCTTGCCCCGTTCCACAGGGATCAGATTTTGAACGGTGCCTTTTCCCCAGGATTGTTCACCGACGACGACGGCGCGATTGTGGTCTTGAAGACAGCCCGCAACGATCTCGCTGGCGCTGGCTGAATTTCGATTAACCAAGATAACGATCGAGGTCTTGGGATTCAGTAGAGTCTGGGAATGTGCAAAGTGCTCCTCAAGGAGTTTTCGGTGGCGACCACGCGTACGAACGATCGCAACTTCGTCATCGAGAAACATGTCACTGATGGTCAATGCGGCAGACAACAGTCCGCCCGTGTTATTACGCACATCGAGAATCAACCCGCTGACTTTACCGTTAATCTCTTCGAGAGCCGCAGCCATTTCTTCCACGGAGAGTCTGCCGAATTGTTGAAGGCGAATGTAGCCGATATTGGGTGTGTCCTCGAGAATGAAATTCCAACTCCCGTCAGGATTTCTCTGGTCTCCCGTCACGGAGGGCATTTGAATCGCTGCGCGAACCAGATTTATGGCCAACCGCTGTTCTTTTCTTTGAAAGACAACGTTAACTGGCTCGCCTTTCGGCCCTCTCAACATATCAATTGCCTGTGATCGTTCCATGCCTTCCGTGGAATTTCCGTCAATCTCTTTAAGTTCATCACCGATCTGAACTCCCGCCCTGTACGCCGGGGTATCGGGTATGGGAGCAAGAACCACCAGTTGTTTGGTACTGGGATCGTTTTCAATGTACATGCCAACCCCGCCAAACTCCTGATTCATGTCTTCATCGATTGCAGTGAACACCTCACCCGAAAGGTACATCGAGTGTTCGTCCAATTGTTTCATCATGCCCTGCATCGCAGATGTGAATAAATCCTTGCGAGGAACATCCTGCAAGGCATCACGGTCAATCACATCCATTGCTTCGGCAAACAGATTGGCGTAGCGATTCTTCGATGCGACCGAATAACAGGCTAACGCGACAATTGCGATCAGGGCAATAACGACCAAGTTTCTAAGTGGCATTTCATCTCCAAGTCGTCACGGGAACTATCCCTATCGTACTCCGGCAGGCCTGAATTGGAAACTCATACTTTTTTTGTACGGACTTCACCTCGCTCCACTCGGTTCAGTATGACTACACTTTATCCGAGCTTGGTCAAACACGCAGATTGCGCATAAAAACAGCCACGCTGACGAGCGTGGCTGTAAGATTTTTATAGTCGCAAGTGCTTATTTTGGAAAACGGTAAAGAGGATTTTCCGGGCTGAAGTCAATATCGGTCAAGCCCACGTTGGGTCGGACGTTGATGTAAGTGTACTCTTCCAACATCTCAGGTTGCTGGCCGCCTTTTGGCCAGTCATAGCTGACATAACGGACAGGAAGTTGGAGTTCGTCGTCAATGAAGACTTGGGCCTTGTAGAATTCGTAGGGAGCGCGTCGATCCTCATGGATCACCTGAATCATTGTACAAGGTCGCTTATTGATGGTAGTGTTGGACCGATATTCGACCTCACACATCCCAGCCGAACGATCACGTTCAGCTTTCTCAATGAGTTGCTCAACGAGCCGTTGCAAACCAGCCTCGTAGATTGGATACTTGTTACCCTTCATCGCCAACCATCCGTCTGGATCAAGCGTAAACCGCTTGAACTTCAACACTCCTCCTCCTTCGTGAGCGATCAAACTGTTATTGTTTTGACCCTTCACCCAAATCACTTCACGACCGGCTTGGTCACGTGGCTTCAAAAATTTCATGTAAACACTGAAAGCCTTACGCCCTTGCGGCGTATCACGCTCGTTGCGTACTTTTATTTGCATATATACGCGTTCTCCAAGCACGTCATTGACTCGCTCACGTTTCACCAATACGGCGGTGTAGTCAATCAAGTTGGCTCGTATGTTCTCCAACGTGTCATTGGCGATTTGAATCGCATCGTCGAGAGGATGAGGAGTCCGTGTCGGCGCCGCTGCGGTCGGAGTCGGGACCACGGTCGGAGTCGGAACCACGGTCGGAGTTGGTGTCGGGACAAGGGTCGGACTCGGCTTTGATGAATTGACCCCGCTCGAAATCGGCGGCAGCGTTTCGGGAACAACCGCCGATTCGTTCGACGATGATTCTGCATCGGTCAATTTGGAAACACGAAAAACCGGTTCGACCGTTCGTTTTTGGGTTTCCTCTACGTCTTGTTCCTGATCCGTTTGGAAGGCCAACGAAGTCGATTTGTTGCCGTTGATGAGTGTGGTGAAGACGACGAGGTAGATAAGAAAAAACGGTTGCATTCTGGTTTGTCGCATGCGATCCTCCGTGACCCTGCGGTTGTACAATTAGTCGACCGAAATTCAGGCATTCCTTTTGAAAACTGCGACTTCCAATTTCGACACTTCAGCCTGACCGGGTTTAGCGGTACAGTTTGAGTCGACGGCAGTTTACTCAGGTGAAGCAATTCCGGCAATTGACGTCCTTTGAAACAGCAAGAATGCTAGCAGAGCAATTCTTGCGGGATTTTGCATCGAAAGAAGGTATCGCCATTTTGAAAGTCACTTCGGTAGCCGCATTAATTGACCAAAATGAAGATTCTACGCGACCCGAAAGGTCTTCCACCAACAACCGTCAAATTCGAAAGCGCAGGCCAAAGAACCGTAAGAACTGGAGCAAAAATTCCTTAATTTATTTTTCGCGTGAATGATGCCGTGCAGGCAACAACGATTGTATTAGATCGCGGTCGTCAATAATTT
>CAMYNE010000514.1 GCA_947259675.1 uncultured Pirellulaceae bacterium | reverse complement strand
AACGGCAATCGCTTTGATGGTTCTCAACAGACATTTCCGAAACTGCTCCGCAAATCGGGATACCAGACGGCGATGATTGGAAAATGGCACCTTGGCTCCGATCCACAAGGCTTTGATTATTGGGACGTTCTGCCCGGACAGGGCGACTATTACAATCCCGTTTTGAAATCTGTGGACGGCCGCCGACAAGTCGAAGGCTATTGCACGGATATTGTCACCGAACTGGCGATCAATTGGCTGAAGGAAAAACGCGATTCCAAAAAGCCGTTTTTACTGATGTGCCAACACAAGGCGCCTCATCGATGTTGGATGCCGGCGCTTCGTCATCTGAGCTTGTTTGATGGCCAGCAGCTTCCTGTGCCTTTAACTTTGTTTGACCGGTACGCTGACAACGCACCGCCTGCGCGATTTCAGGAAATGGAAATCGATCGGCATCTGCATTTGGTTCACGATCTATTTGCGCCCGATTCCCCAAACCAAGCGAACAAAGTCATGCCGACCGATCGTTCGGGCACCAAAAATCTCGAGAAGATGACGCCCAAGCAACGGGCTGCCTGGGATGCAGCGTTCAGAGCTGAAAACGACGCCTTCGAACAGGCCAACTTGAGCGGCGAAGCACTCGTCCAATGGAAATATCAACGTTACGTCAAGAACTATCTGCGTTGCATCAAGGGAGTTGATGAAAGCGTCGGACAACTGCGCGATTTTCTAAAAGAATCTGGTCTCGACAAGAATACGATCGTGATTTATTCCTCCGACCAGGGCTTTTACCTGGGTGATCATGGGTGGTACGACAAGCGATGGATGTACGAAGAATCGCTTAAAATGCCGTTGATTGTCAGCTGGCCAGGCCAGACGAAGCCAGGCTCGATCAACGAAAACCTGATTCAAAATCTCGATTACGCCGAAACGTTCCTGGAAGCTGCCGGAACGAAAATCCCGGACGACATGCAGGGGCGTTCTCTGGTACCCCTGTTGAAAGGTGAACCAACGGAGTGGCGAGATTCGATTTATTACCACTACTACGAGTATCCCAGCGTGCATATGGTTCCTCGTCACAATGGAGTTCGCACGGACCGCTTCAAACTGATTCATTTTTATCAGTTTGATGAGTGGGAATTTTACGATCTGAATACGGATCCGGATGAGTTGCAGAATCAATATGCCAATCCCGACTATGCCTCGAAAATTTCAGAGCTAAAAATTGAACTGGTGAAATTGCGAGAATCGTATGGTGACGATTCAGATACGAAGGTTCAGCCCCTGGAATGGCGACAAAAGTATCGGGTGACAAACGAGTAATTTCGTCAAGGGAACAGAAAGCTATTTCAGATTTCATCCTTCCTCGTTCGACATTCGACATTCCACTGTGGGTGATTCGAATGTCTAACTCCGAACTAGAGCACTTTCAGAATTGGTATTCGCAAGCGTGGCTGTGGCTTCCAGCCGCAGTACTGGGGCAGGATGCCCACCCCATTCAAAGTGGATTTTAGGCAATAATTCTGGCAGTTGAGACGTGTCGGTGTTTTTTGGCGCTGATTTTTTTGGGTGGCTTTTTTTTTGGACGGCGTTTTTGTTTTTGATATTTGTGAGTCGGTAAATGACCTGCCAGTTCCACGAGCGTCGACGCAAACTGCTCGATTGTCATCTTGCGAAAGATGGACCAGTCTTTCTCAGGGATCGCGATCAGCATGCCCGAGGTCACCTTCGACACGTTCAGCGTCAGGTAGTACATCGACAACTCCTCCTCGATGAACTCACGGCCCCAGACAACGCGCAATGCCCCTTTGACCAGCGATACCATGTTGTAGGCCAGCAACGCAACGCACATCCCAAACAACGCGGCTTTCGGATAACCCAGCGTGTCGATCTCGCAACGCAAGTCACACTTCAGATGCTGGATCGCGGTTTCGATCTTCCAACGGTCGGCATACAACGACAAGATCTTAACCGCATCGGCGTCCGCCGTCGGAACGTTTGTGAATACGAACAATTCGCTGTTGCCATTTTTGTCAGGCTTCGTCAAGCGTACGCTCACGCGTCGAGCTACGATAACTTCCCCTGTATCTGGATGGATCAGGTGAACTGGCTGTTGGTAAACTGCACGACCGTGTTCGTCCGTCCCGGCGCGCTTACGTTTGCCTGTCGATTCCCAGCGGACGTTCAATTTATGCTGGCGAACCACGAAAAACGCGGGCCGAGCCGCCAGTCCGAACAAAAAGTTGGTCGTGCAGTAGGCGCTGTCAGCAATAATCAATTCGCCGCGATTGACACAGTCGATGACGTGTTGACACAACGTCCGCTCCTGCGTGTACGCGTCCTCGCAGGGGAACACTTCATCGATCAGGTCCAACCGCGGGTCGTACATCAAAAGCGCCTGACCCGGAAGCGCCGCTGCGGCCAGGCGACGAAGTTCGAAAATGCGATGTTCGGTTCCGGCCAGATGCGTTCCATCGAGCACCCGCACGCGATAGCCCGAAAGCAACGACCGTGGCAGACTTCCCATCGCCCGACGTGCGGCAGCCAGTTCCTTTGCCGTCGCCCGGACCATTTCGGCAGCGACAGCGGGCTCGATTCCCTGCAGCTTGGGGTACACCGTCTGCAAACAAACATCCAAAGATTCGCCGTACTCGTTAAACCACGAACCGACCGATGGCTCGATGCGAAACACCACATCGGACATGATCCGGACGCAATCCGAGAAAAGAAGCTTCCGGCAGTACTGAATCTCCGCCGTGCGTTCAAACAACTGGTCCAGATCAGTGGCAGCGAGAGTTCGCTCAAGAGTTCCCTGGATCATGACACTAACCGGACTGCTATCAACAAATGCTTGAAATCGTTTTCCCAGCAACATCCTTGTCGCTCCTTCTTAAATAACCAGCGCGCTTCCAGCACGCGAAACAACCGAAGCAAGGATATAGGAATAACATAAATTCAAAAATCACAATTTCAGAATTGGTATTCGCAAGCGTGGCTGTGGCTTCCAGCCGCAGTACTGGGGCAGGATGCCCCAGCCACTGAACAATAGCTTTGAAAATGCTCTAGAAGCAAGAAGCGAAAGGGCGGGCGAATTTCGTCTCTCGTCTCTCGTCTCTCGTCTCTCGTTTCTCGTTTCTCGTTTCTCGTCTCTCGCATCTAATCCGCTAATTCATCGATGTCCGAAACGTCATGACTTTCGGGTAGATCCTGGATCGTTTCCAAACCGAACAGATCCAGAAAACGATCGGTCGTCCGAAAGAGCTTTTGAGTTGGCAGCGATTCGGTAACTTCCAACTGCAACAAATTCCGTTTTAACATTTGGTTCAAAATGCTACTGCTTGGTTTGGCACGAATTTGGTCCACTTGTTCACGGGGACAAGGTTGGTTGTAGGCGACGATGGCCAGTACATCAATCGCTTGTTGCGTGAGTTTCGTTGCTCGATCGCGGCCGAGGATGTGATTTTGCAAAGGGATCATGTCCGGGTGCAGCTCCATTCGCAGCGATCCTTTTTCAGAAACGATTCGAAAAGCTCGTTTCTCTTGTTCGTAGCTTTTGTTCAGGGCCTTGGCCAGTGCTGTGATTTCCTGAGGACTGACATCTCTCATCACGGCGGCAATCTTTCGGCTGTTGAGTTTGACGTCCTTGGGACCGCCAACAAACAAGATGGATTCAAGGATAGACGATGGCGAAACCGGACAGGCCGCATTGTCATCAACATCGGGATCCTGTTTTCTGGCCACTTTAGGCTTGGCATCGTCAGGGCCCCTATCGTCAACCGAATGGTGATCAGCCGTTTGAATTGACTCAGCGTCCGGAGGCAAGTTTAACTGTGGATTATTGTCGACGACGGCAGATTCAGGTCTGTTTTTCAGAACTTGTGCATAGGCGGCGCTGAGTTGTTCGAGTGAAAACTCTGCTTCATCGGGATCAGAAGGGACTTCGCTATCTTCGTTCTGGACTTTTTCAGCGAAAGATGCTTCGTCATCTGAATGGATTGAATCTTTCGATTCGTTGTCGGGGGCGTTTTCGGTCATTTGCCAAGCTTAGAGGAACAAAAACGACGGGAAAAGCGAAGTTCATCTCAGCCATTTCAAAGTTTGAAAAAAACGTGTTTTTTTGCATTGACCCATATTTATCGTGTGGGAAAATAGATTCCATTAATGGCTATTAGTGCCTCTATCCCCGACAACAACAATAATCGTTAAAAGAAGATCGCGAGAATTGTCGCTTACCCAGTTTCACGAAATTTTGTGCCTTTTGACGTTCGATATGAGGCATAACGTTTTATTGAAAAGCCATCCTTCCTTCGCTGTTCTCTGGTACTCACAACATGTCAATCACAAAGCAACATCAAACTTTCTTTATTCCTCCACAAGACCCTGAAGGATTTGTCAAACGCCGACCAGCAAGTTCTCGTTACGAACAAGCGGGTATTGAGCGTCGCCAGTTCCCCAACGTGGGTATTGAATTATCTGCAGAAGCAGAGGAACTTGGGCACGCAATCGACTTGTTCAAATTTACGAACGAGAAAAAACGAGTGAACGCTGAAGAACTTCTGACCATCATCCGATCACTCGGATATGTGCGGAAGAAACGATACGACTCGTAGCTCAAGTCATCGCTTCCGACTCGGGCTTGGCAATGCGAACAAAGATGTCGTGCAACGAAGGCTTCATGATTTCGAAATGAGTCACGGTGCGCTGGCTGGCAAGTTGTTCGAGGATGCGTTGCGATTGATTCGGATCTTCCATTTGAAATTCGTGAAAGCGTCCATTTGTGTAGTCCAGGTCAATTCCCGCGACGTTTGGCATATTGGTATCTTCAGCAAAGCTCACGCGGACCCGATCCGCGGGGTACTTCGATTGAATTGAATCGAGCGTGCCATCGAGAACTTTTCGGCCCTTGAAGATCATAA
>CAMYNE010000513.1 GCA_947259675.1 uncultured Pirellulaceae bacterium | reverse complement strand
CTGCCACGATGCCAACCAATCCAAATACAATTAACGGGATCAACCAATAAAGAAATTTCCAGCTAAACGAAGCGTAATTTTTTTCCAGCGAAACCGTCTGTTGAACCTCGACCAAATCGGCGTCGTCGTATCGCTGAAATTTGTTGCTCACGTCAGCAAGGAGGGTCTCCCCAAACGAAAAGCTTTCGAGGTCACCGTTCCCCTCGATCGCCTTGTACTCGACGGTCCAGCCGCGATCGGAAACGATCTGAATTTCGTCACTCTCCTTGTCGAAAGCCGATGGCAGCACGCCTTGATCATCGACGTTAACCAATTCAAAATTGTCGCGTTTGAGATCGACGATTTCTTCGAGGTTCGGAACCAGCCCCCGCCCCGTTGCCGTTATCTCGACAATCAACTTGCCTTCGTCAGCTTGACGTTCGTCCAGCGTTTGCGTGATTTGTAAATCGGTGATCGGACGCTGAGTACGCTTTTCGCTGGAGGCGTCGACGACCACGGCAGGTGATTCGATCGGGATCACGACGTAACCGGAAGTATCCAGGAAATCGAGGTCCAGTTTCAAAGGAGCAATCCGATCGACTTGCGACCCAAGCGGTTTCAATAGGACATAGGCATACGGCGTTACCCGCCATCCCGCTTGGCTGGCAGGGCGCGACTTCATTGTGTCAGGACTTTGAAACGTCACATTCAGAATTTCGAAATGCTCGCCCAGTGCCTGATTTACCGTATCCGCGAATTTGTCGCGATAATCTTCCGTCGGGCGACCGTAGTTATAGGCGTACATCATGCTGTTCTGGTTCTGTACGTACTTGCCAAAACCGCCGGACTCGCGTTCGATTTCAGAAGTGTGCAAAATGTTGACAAACACGCCAAACGGTTGGTCGTGGCCGACGTTGTCGTCGCCATCGATGGCAACGTCGAGCTTGATTTCACTGACCAGGTCTTTGTAATAGTCGTAAAGATTGCTGGCCTCCCAGGCACGCGGGTGATCGCCGACGATTTCGAAACCGCCCCGCAAATAGCGAAACTTGATTTCGGGTTTGATAGGGCTCATACGGGTAAACAGGTTGTTCGCGAATTTCGCCAAGTGGATTTCGGACAGGCTACCGGGCAGTTCGTCTAATGCAGCGCGAATTTTTTTGTACTGGCGAAGGTCCGGTACAGTCTTGTCGGTGATCTTGCCGAGGTCACAAGCTCCCAATCCGGCATAGAACCAGAAGTCATAAACATCCGTTGCCTGGTCCTTTTCTTCCAAAGTCGCGACAACGTCCTTGTACTTGCCGGCAGCGATCTGAAATTGAGCAAACGCCTGATCGCGTTTGTCGCTGAATTCAGACGACTTTTGCACCGTTTGTGAATAGGCGTTTTCGTCATACATCAAGCAGGCAAGCGCCAAATGCAGCTCCCAACTGTCAGGGAAGGAGCCGATGGCTTCCAACGCCAACTCCTTGGCAACGGCGTAACCGCGCAAGACCTCTTGCTGTACTTCCGGTTCCCGACGGTTGGTTTGTTTGGCCTCTTGCTGGCGAATATCACGCCAGTTAGAGGAGAGATTCTCACGCATTTTCTGGCAGATTGCTGCCACGGTATCCGGTTTGAGATTTTCAAGTTCGCCAAAAACGCTGCGGACCCGATCCAGTTGAAATACCTCGGCACTGCTGTGGCAAGTGGTAAACGCGTTGGCCAGCAGTTTTTCATCGATATCCTCGATTGGCATTTTTCGAATACGCTCCACCCAGCCGGCAAGTTCCTGCAGGTTGCGTTCCTGTTTCGAGCGGGTCAACGGAATGGCTTCGGCCTTTTGATCAAAACCATAAAAATAGATGTACGGATTGCGTTGACGACGATCGGTGTTCGGATCATGATTCTTGGTCCAAATCCGCAGGAACTCGTGAATCAGGTCACGTGCGATGGCCGGATGCGAGTCTGCAATCTCTTCGATGAACGGAAATGCTTTATCCTCTTCGTTAACACGTAGATGCAGGTTGGCGAGTATTTTTCTAAACTGAGTTTGTAAACTGTAACTCACCCGGTCCCGCCACAACCTGCTGGGCGCGACTTCCAACATATCACCCAGCTTGATCGGACGCGGAACTCGATTGTTACCATAGCGTCGAGACCATTGACCCTCGTCAACCCAGTAATAGTTTCCGTACATGTCGATTTGCATAAACTCGCGGCGACTGTTCTGTTTTGAATACTGTATTGAAGTTTCCGCTTCTTTCAGCCAGTTCTGTGCCAACAACGTCAGCGCCTGGTCCCAGTCGGCTGCCGTTTCGGGCGAAACCTTAATGAGTTTTTCCACGGCTTCATTTTGCAATCGCAAAAGTTTCAGCCGCTGTTGTTCCGAAACTTGTGCTGCCTGATTAGCCATCGTCGCTGATTTCGTGCCCAGATTTGTGAGGATCAGCATGCCACGCTCCGGAGCCTCGGTGAAACTGGCATTCATCCAGGCAACACCAATCTCCTTTTCAACTTGCGGCGAAAGTTCAATCAGATTGGAAAGAGCCAGATCCTTGTCGGCTTTATTGACATCCTTCACGCCGACGATGATTTGATTGATCATCCAGGCTTTTTCCAGCCATTCGGCGACTCGCTTTTCACCGTACTTTTTGATCGCGAGTTGCGACCATAACTTCAACGCGGCCAGATTCGATTTCGTGCTCTCCTCGTCCAACGAAGGGAGGAATTGCTCAACGAAATCCGTCAGACCGGACTGCATGAACAAGTCGGCGGCCGTCAATCGTTTGAGCGGATCATCAGAGCCAAAATGAGTTGTGCCCGCTTCAATCTGTTCGACGAATTTCGAAAAGTCGTGACCGGCCTTTTTTGAATTTCGAATCAGCTTCGACAAAGCACCGATGTGCGATGCTCCGCCGGCTTGACTCTTCACGGACTTGCCCGTTTTTTTCTTGAGCTGTGCGAGCGCTTCGGGCGGGAGGTCGTCGATCGTCATCCCGGGTGGCAATTGAACGCCAGGA
>CAMYNE010000512.1 GCA_947259675.1 uncultured Pirellulaceae bacterium | reverse complement strand
AAGGGTTACGATCGAGTCGAGGCGGAAGATCTGACGCAAGCGTTTTTTGCCGAGCTGTTGGAAAAGAAACAACTCAGTGTTGCCGATCAACAACGGGGCACATTCCGAACGTTTCTATTGTCGGCACTTGATCATTTCGTCAACAAACCATGGCGAGCCCGGCAGGCACTGAAACGCGGAGGTGGCGAGTCGATAATTTCGTTTGACTTCCAGATGGCGGCCGAACAGTATTCCAACGAGCCGTTTCACGAATGGACGCCTGAAAAAATATTCGAACGCAACTGGGCGTTGGCTGTCTTGTCCAAAGCGCTCGCCAGCGTCCGGCAGCAGTACATCGACAATGAAAAAGCTGATTTGTTTGATCAACTCAAAGTCTATCTTGGTGATGGACGCCAAGTGCCGTACAAAACGGTTGCCGAGACGCTGGGCATGAGCGAGGGTGCCATCAAAGTGGCGGTCCACCGTTTGCGGGAAAGATACGGCGAGCAGCTTCGACTTCAAATCGCCAGGACCGTCGAATCCGCCAGCGATGTCAATCAGGAACTTCATTCACTGATGCAGGCTCTCAAAACGGGCGATTAGGCTGGTTTTCTATCAAAACGTGGCTGTTTTTGGCGATAACTGCCGTTTTTTTCCGAATCTCTGTAACCTTTGAGATTTGTTCGGTCAAATAGAAATAGACGGGTCCATTTCAGTAAAGAGACAGGCAAATGATGAACGTAAAAAACTCTTGCGGTAGTTGCGGAAACCCGTTGCAAATCAACGATCCGGGGGGATTATGTCCCAGTTGTTTGATGGGTCATGCGTTTCAGAACGATGGGAACAGTCCAACCTTGGATGCATCCGGGGTCTCTTATCCTCGCGCTGAAGAACTGGTCGGTTGTTTTCCCAATTTGGAGATTTTGCACCTGATTGGTCACGGCGGAATGGGAGCTGTCTATCTGGCGCGGCAAACGAATCTCGACCGGATGGTCGCATTAAAGGTTTTGTCACCACGACTTGGCAACGATCCATCATTTACAGAGCGATTTATTCGAGAGGCGAGAACGCTGGCGAAGCTCTCGCATCCCAACATTGTGACCGTATTTGATTACGGACAAACGGAGAATTTGAATTACCTCTTGATGGAATATGTCGACGGGATCAATCTACGTGACGCGATCCAGGAAGGAAAACTGACTCCACAGGAATCGCTTTCCATCGTGCCACAGATTTGTGACGCTTTGCAATTCGCTCACAACGAAGGCGTGATTCACCGCGACATCAAACCGGAAAACATACTTCTCGATAAACATGGTCGCGTGAAGATCGCTGATTTCGGCTTGGCAAAACTGCTCCAACCGAATCAAGATCAATTTACATTGACCGGGACACAACAAGTTCTCGGTACGCGCAACTATATGGCTCCGGAGCAGATTGAGCATCCCGAAGTCGTCGACCATCGAGCAGACATTTATTCGCTGGGTGTTGTATTCTATGAACTGCTCACCGGTGAACTCCCGATCGGCCGATTTGCAATGCCCAGCGAGAAAGCGGCGGTTACCAATCAACTCGATGACGTTGTCTTGCGAACATTGGAAAAAGAGCCAGCTCGGCGCTTTCAACAAGCCAGCGAGATTCGTACGGCAGTCGAATCGCTCGGTCGTCGCAAGTCGCCGAACATTCCCCGGCGTGAAACCGTGCGACGGCAGAAAACCGTCGCCACTTTGCCGTTTTCGATCGGCGAACTGTACGGCGGTTTGGCGGCTGCTCACGGGATCGCCCACCTCTTCGTCGATCAACTCGAATTGGAATATCAGGTTATCGACGAGGTGTTGGGTGAATTCAAATCCGACACTAAAAAAATCGTGATTCCGATTGCCGACTTGATCAAAGTTCGATTCATCAAAGGCGTGTTCTCTGATCGCATTGAGTTTCAAACCGATCGATTGGAAGGTGCCAAAGACGTCCCCAATAGTTCACAGGGACGGTTTTCGCTGCGTACCAAGCGGGCGGATCTTGAACTGGCGACTGATTTCGTGAATCAAACTGAACGGTTAAGGCAAGGTGCCGTTGCCACCGTCCCGTCGCCCGGATATCAGCAACCGCAGCCCCGGCAAGCTGACTTTAGGCAACCCATGCCACCTCGCAAGTCGAAAATTTTTGGGTTTAGCGATCAGCCGACCCTGAACCGCCAGGAAGTCGTCGACGCCTTGAAAATACCGGCCATCGGGTTCATGGTCATCGGCATCATTCACCTGCTGTTGGCGGCCAAGGGACTTGTCAAAGCGGGTGCCTGGGAGAAATTTGAACCCTTTAGTTTTAGCCTGTTTTCTGGTGCCGAAGTCAGTTTGTATCTGCCCAATTTTAGCCTGCTTAGCTTCAGCACCATCATGCTGTTTGTCGTCGGTCTGCTGATGCTATCGATTTCGTCAAGATTACGCCGACCCAGAGACTATACATTCGTTTACGCGGCTTTAATTTTGGTGATGTTGGTGCCCGCACATGCGGCGTATGTACTAACACTCGCTTTGGCCATTTGGGCACTTGTCGTTTTGAGTGATGGGCGTTGTAAAACAGTCTATCAAGCTGAACTCCGCAGGCCGCGGATTGGGCACCGTCCCTTTGCAAGTTTCGTTCATGTTTTGTTAGCCGTAATTTTGGTAGTCGGTTTGCTTGGCGCTGCCGGTGCCTTGTTACTTTATTTGAGTCTTGCTCCCGCCTCCAAAGTCGACACACGACAACAACCGCAAGTCGAGAAGATGTTGAAGGTCGACGGTTTTTCCGAGTCTGAGGACGTTCCAGATTCAGATTCAGATTCAGATTCAGATTCGACGCCCGATCTTGCCGATTCGAGTCGCGATACAGACTCGTCACAGTCACCGACTTCCGATACAGATACTAAGCCGGATACTGATTCCTCCGGCGACAAAGAGGATAAATCGGACGATTTCGGATCTTAGCGTTGCTTCTGCATCAATTTACGCACGAAAAACATCCTCTCAATACCACG
>CAMYNE010000511.1 GCA_947259675.1 uncultured Pirellulaceae bacterium | reverse complement strand
GAAAACGCGATACAGCGTCTCCCCAAAGCTCTGCAAATAAGCTCCCGGAGCTTCATTTTGCGGAATCAGCGTGCCGATGATCGAGGTCGCTGCCAGGGTCAACAGCAAGCCAATGGTCAGTTTAACAGAGGCAAACGACTTCCATATTTGATCGATAGCAGAGGCGTTATTAGAACTCTGCTTTGTGTTCATGTGTGATCCTTTCCAGACAAAATTGGAACTGTTTTCATATCAAATGGAAGCTGATCAGGCAACCATCAAAAAATCTAATTTGATATCCATGCGTTTCGGCCTAACTGTTAAATGCGGGTTAGTCGCCGTGTTTTCGGCGTAATCCGGGTGAAGTCCTCAAGATTAGCTGAATTCGTTCAAATTCATTCAACCAATCCTGAACAACCGCCGAAAACGTGTCCTCACCTGAAATTGCCGATGGCGCCGATTCGGCAGTTTCGTCAAGTTGAGATGCGATCTGGCGGTATCGTGAAAGTGTTCGATCTCCGTAACGCCCGACGGGTTTGCCTTCTTCGTTGAGAAAAACAATTTGCGGAATTCGCGAGCCTCCGCAAATCATTAATTCTGTAGCAAGCTCAGGATCAGCGTCTCGATCCACGTAACGGACCCGAATCATCGGCGATTCAGCTTCGAAATATGCGAATATCGGACACTGCGTGACGCAGTCGCCACACCAGGTGCCCGCCATACATAAAATCTGCATTTCACGCGTAAACCCGTTAAGCAACTCGCGCTGGTCAATCGAAAGTTCAACCGAATCGTAAACTGATTGCCATTTGGCTCGATCGATATCCGAACCATTCATTTCCAAAAAGAGGTCATAGTCGACTCCAGCTGCGAACTTCGCTGCGAAGTCTACGCCTCGAGGCGTTTCAATAGACATAGGTGCTTATTTCTTTTTGGCTTTCGACTTCTTGGTGGGTTTCTTTTTGGTTGCCTTTTTTGCTTTTTTTGCGGTCGTGGTTTTTTTCTTTTTACCGCCAAATGCTAAGGCCCAATTATCTGAATACTGCTTATTAGAGCCTGATCGTAGAATCGTCACTTTTGTTGGTTCCTGTTAAAAGTACGTGTTAAAATTTGTGGGTTCGGTTTAAAGAGTTCGGCGTACCGAGTACGGCCAACTGAATACTGCTTACTGCAACTACCTCTGGACTATGTAGCCAGTTTCTTGTATCGGAATCGGCGAGGTTCGTCTTCTTTGATTCCAAGTCGTTCTCTGCGCTGTTGTTCGTATGTTTGGTAATTTCCTTCGCACCAGTGTACGTATCCGTCGCCTTCAAAGGCCAGAATATGTGTTGCAACTCGGTCGAGAAACCAACGATCGTGACTTGTTACGACGACACAGCCAACATAGTTCAAAATTGCTTCCTCGAGGGCTCTCAGAGTATCGACGTCAAGGTCGTTGGTGGGCTCATCCAGCAGCAAAACATTCGAACCTCGTTTCAACAATTTGGCCAAGTGGACGCGATTTCGCTCGCCACCAGATAGCTTTCCGACCTTCTTTTCCTGGTCGGGGCCGCGAAAGTTGAAACGATTCACGTAGGCCCGCGAATTCATTTTGCGTTTGCCCAGTTCGATGATCTCATGTCCCCCCGAGATTTCCTGGTAAACCGTGTTTTCGGCTTCCAGTTCGTCACGACTTTGGTCAACGTATCCCAACTCAACGGTGTCTCCAACCCGCAGGATTCCGGAATCGGGCGTTTCCTGACCCGTGATCATTCGGAAGAGTGTCGTCTTACCGGCACCGTTAGGACCAATGATGCCGATAATTCCTCCAGGCGGCAAGCGAAAATTCATATTCTCCATCAGAACCTTGTCGCCATAACCCTTGCAGAGGTCTTCAGCCTCAATGACAACGTCGCCCAAGTGCTGCCCGGGCGGAATCTGGATTTCCAGCTCTTTGTCCTGATCGCGTTCGGCCTCTGCAGCCATTTGTTCGTACGCAGAGATTCTGGCTTTGCTTTTCGATTGACGAGCTTTGGGGGCCATCCGAATCCACTCAAGTTCGCGGGCAAGTGCTTTTTGCCTTGATTCGCTTTGCTTCTCCTCGACTTTCAATCGAGCCTGCTTTTGCTCGAGCCACGAAGAATAATTGCCTTCGAACGGATGTCCCTCGCCTCGATCGAGTTCCAAAATCCAACCCGCGACGTTGTCCAGAAAATAACGATCATGCGTCACCGCAACGATGGTTCCATGGTAGTTCTGCAGCGTTCGCTCGAGCCAATGGACGGAGTCAGCATCGAGGTGGTTGGTCGGTTCGTCCAGTAACAACAGGTCCGGCTTTTCCAACAGCAATTTACATAACGCAACTCGACGTTTTTCACCACCTGATAATTTCGTGACTTCGGCTTCTTTGTCTGGCAAGTTCATGACATCGAAAGCGATTTCAATTTCGCGATCCAGTCCCCATGTGTTGGTCGCATCAATTTGATCCTGCACGCGCGCCATTTCGTCGTACACTTTTTGCATCGCATCCGGTTCAAGCGGTTCCGCACACTTGGCACTCAGCTCATTGAACCGGTCAAGAAGTGCTCGGCGCGGCGCAACGGCTTCTTGAACGTTGTCCCAGACGTTTTTGTCACGATTCAATTGAGGTTCTTGCGGCAGATACCCCCGCGTAAACCCATCGGTTAGTCGTGCTTCACCGTCGAACTCGGTGTCCCAGCCAGACATAATTTGCAACAACGTACTTTTGCCCGCACCATTTCGACCCAGCACCCCAATCTTTGCGCCTGGATAAAACGCCAGCCAGATATTTTCAAGCACCGCTTTCGGGCCGTGTTTTTTGGTCATATCGACCATTTGAAATATGTATTGTTTACTCATTGGCGTACATGTTCTGATCAAGTGATTTTTGAACTAACAACGTGGGATAAGCTTGTAGCTTGTCAGGATATTGTGAACCGCCGCCTCGACTACGGCTTCAGGTTGTGATGTCATGACAGGCAGGATGCCCGTCCCACGAAAAATTGAACGGTATTGC
>CAMYNE010000510.1 GCA_947259675.1 uncultured Pirellulaceae bacterium | reverse complement strand
CAGGGAGACTGGAAAAGATTCGAAGCATTGGTCGAGGAAGTCAAAACGAAGCCGTCTCGTAAATTATCGGGGGCGAGCGTGACGGAATTGGCTCGGATCTATCGGTCGATCTGTTTCGATCTGTCAATGGTGCAGTCTCGTGAATGGGGCGACGACCTTGAGATGTATTTGAACGATTTAGTCGCGCGAGGGCACAACTGTCTTTATCGCTCGCCACCAATATCGCTTCACAGCTTTATCGCCTTTTTGACGGATGGCTTTCCGCGAATCTTGCACAAGCGCCAGGTGTTTTTTTGGACTGCATTGGCTTTGTTCGCGTTGCCCTTTCTCATAGCAATGATGGTTGCCATCGTCGAGCCTGCGATTGCGGAAACCGTTGTCGACAAATCGCTGTTGGGTTCGGCAAGCGAAGGCTATGCGACGGAGCTTTACGATTCAGTTGACGATAGATATGTGGGCGAACGATCGTCGATGGCCGGATTTTATGTTCTCAATAATGTCGGAATTGCGTTCAGGTGTTTTGCAATGGGCGTGTTTTTCGGAATTGGCACGGCTAAGGAACTCCTGTTCAACGGAATCGTTCTTGGGCTGATCACGGGACACATCGTTCAGGAGGGATACAGTTCAAACTTCTTTAGCTTTGTTATTACCCATGGTGCGTTTGAATTGACAGCGATCGTGATCGCCGGGTCGGCAGGATTGTTGATCGGATTTGGGATGATTCATCCTGGGCGGCGCACGCGGTTGGACTCATTAAGGGATCACGGAAGCGACGCAATCAAACTGGTTGTCGGAGCCGCAATCATGTTGGGTATTGCAGCCATGATTGAAGCGTTTTTTTCCCCCCTGGCAATTCCCAAGGCAATCAAATATTTTGTCGGGACATTTTGCTGGCTCGGCGTAATTCTGTATTTGACTCTCTGCGGAAGGGGCACCAGATCGCATGAGAGTTGAAGATTGTATCGTCAACGTCGAACGCAGGTCGATCGGTGGTTGCGCTGATTTGGCGTTTGCGTTTTGCCGACAATTTATCGGTCCCGTCTACGGCTTGCTGTTCTGGTTTGCCTTTCCTTCGTGCGCGATTTTCTGGCTGGTTTCAGCCAGGTTTACCGATCAGTTGTTGTGGTCGGTGGCGATCATGTTGTTAATTTGCCCTTTGTACAGTGGGGCGTTAATCGCCGGGATCGGGCCTCAGGTATTTGGAGTACCATTCCAATCATCTGTGGCGATGAAAAGTCTTGGTAAGCGGTTGTTTGCGTACACCTTTTTGATGGTGGTCTGTCGCGTGTTGCAGTGGTTGTTGATGTTTTGCTTCGTCGTTCCTTCGTTGCTGTTGACCGCCGTTTACGGTCACGTCGCGGAAGTCCTGTTACTGGAACAGTCAAAAGTCAATGATGTTCCAAAGCGATTGGGATGGCTGTGCGGAGGTGGCGGCTTTGTCAGGTACTTCGGCCACATTTGCTGGTTGGGACTATTATGGCTCGTATTCAGCTTGGGAATTTTTTTGCTGTTGGACTTTTTTTCATCGACGTTGTTCAATATCCCAATCCTGTTCGGAAAAGTCGCCAACAGCCCTGACGTGGGTGAAGCGATAAACTTTTTGCTGTTCAATGATCGGTACGTGGCGTTGACGGTTCATGTTTCGATTTGGCTTACTTTTCCGATCATTCGACTCGCCTGGTTTTTCGCGTATTTGGATCAACGGATTCGCGGTGAGTGCTGGGATATCGACGTCAAGTTTCGTCAAGAAGCAGTTCGGCTGGGAGGAAACAGTTGAATCTATCCCGATTTTCGTTTTTTGCCGCAGCCATTCTTGGTTGTGTTTTTGCCGTCGCAGATAACGGCGAATCCTCACGGCGACAACAACCTGCTCGTGATTTCACTGCGACTGAGATTCAGGGCGTCGTCGATTCTGTGATGTCGGGACCAGACTTTCGGACCATCAAACGAGCCAATAGCAAAAAAGAAAAAGGTTTCTTAGCCAGGTTGTTGGATCAGATATCGGAAGCGCTTGAGGCGTTTTTTAAACGTGATTCTGGTTCCTCAAGGATGAGGGGTGGTGGATCGATCTTCTCGTCCGTCTTGCTCGGCGTCATGCTGGCGATAATTGTCGCGGCGCTGACGGCCGTAATGATCCTGATATTTCGAATGAAGGGTTCGGATCCGTCGAGGAGAACTGGTGCAGGTGGATTTTTGAGTGAAGACGATGCGGTTAATCCAGCCACGCCACCGGGCGAACTGGCAGTCTCGGCTTACGAACATCGGGCGATGACATTTGCCGCAAACGGTGATTTTGCCTCCGCCATTCGCGAGCTGGCACTCGGAAGCATGAGTTGGGTCGAGCGCGCGGGGTTGATTCGTTTCCGCAGAGGGTTGACCAACCGAGACTACGTTCGTGCCGTCTGGCGAGACGATGAGCGTCGTAGTTCTTTTCTGTCAATTACCACCGAACTTGAAAAAGTTTTCTTTGGACGTCGAGCTGCGACTGAAGTCATGTTTCAAACGTGTTTAACCAGTTTTAGAAAGGCGTTTCATGAACAAGCTGCGAATTCAGCGCGCTGACGCCTTTTGGTTGGCTGCGACCGCATTGGTGATTCTGCTGCAATTCTGGTGGTTGCCGGGTCAAGCCAAATCGCCGGACGATTCGTATAGCAATTCAGTCGCCGGACACCTCGGATACTTTCGCGTCCTGGAGCAGCTTTATCCTCTAGTTCGCCGCGAAACAAAACGAGTCATGCCTGAATTCGCTTCAGTTGCGTTTGTGATCGCGCCCGACCGACTTCCCAGCCGCGATGAAGAATCAGAAATGTATGACTTTGTCATCAATGGTGGCACACTTGTCTATGCTCCACCCTGGTTCGAAGAGAATGTGGATCTGGAAGCATTGAGAATCAAAATGAAACCGATCCAGGCCTCCTTCGGCGGTGATCCGGTTGACGACACCAACAAACAAGATTCGCATATCAACCCCTGTGCGATACATCCGCAGGGCTTTGCGCA
>CAMYNE010000509.1 GCA_947259675.1 uncultured Pirellulaceae bacterium | reverse complement strand
GGTCACAAGCATTTTTATCAGACCAGCCTCGCCCGCCTCGCCCTCCCGTGTTTTGTGGCCTGGGTTGATGCCCACATAATTATTGCTAGCGGCAATGACGTTGATTCCGATCAAGCATCGCGACTACACTCCCAAAGTGATATGGGCGAACTACTCACGCAATGATTGGTACCAGTCAAAGACATGACCGCAAACGACGCACCGCAAGTTTCGGTGATTATTCCGACATTCAACGAACATGAAAACGTTGAGCTTCTTTACCACGAATTGACGTCCAATCTCGATCCGTGTCGGCGAAGGTTTGAGCTCGTATTCGTGGACGACGGCTCAACCGATGGCACGAAGGAACGCCTTCGCCAACTAGCCGCAAATGACCCACGAATTAAGCTGGTGTTTTTTCGCCGGAACTACGGCCAAACCGCAGCGATGCAGGCGGGAATTCATCATGCCGACGGCGAGTATCTGGTAACAATTGACGGAGACCTTCAAAACGACCCTCGTGACATTCCGATCATGATCAATAAGCTGGAGGAAGGTTTTGACCTGGTTCACGGTTGGCGCAAAAATCGAAAAGACGCTTTAGTCAGTCGCAAAATTCCTTCGCGAATGGCCAATTGGCTGATTTCAAGAGTCACCGATTTCCCGATTCACGATCTCGGATGTACGCTGAAAGTGATGCGACGGGAAATTGCCGAAAATATTGAATTGTACGGAGAAATGCATCGATTTATTCCCATCCTCGCACATCAGCTTGGCGCCCGATCGGCGGAAGTCGTGACCCATCATCGAGCTCGCCAATTCGGCGAAACGAAATACGGAATTGGCAGAACGTTCCGCGTGATTCTCGATCTGATCACCGTCAAATACATGCTCAAGTATTTTGCCAGCCCGATGAAATTATTCGGTTGGTTAGGTATCTGGGTCGCTGCGATTGGACTCCTGGCAGCCGCCTCGACCGGAGCGATGAAAGTGTTCGCGGGAGTCGATATGACCGGCAATCCATTAACGTTGTTATCCATTTTGTCGATCATTTTGAGCGTTCAATTCGTTAGCCTTGGTTTGATTGGGGAGGTTTGCGCGCGAATCTACTTCTCAAAAGAAGACCGAAGAACCTATCACGTTCGCGAATTAGTCAATTTCGATCTGAAACCTTCTTCGCTGCCGTTTCGCAAAGTGGGATAACCGCGAGAATTGTAGCTGGGGTCGTGCACTCAGTACCTCGTGATCAGTACTCAATACCCCGTACTCAGTTCGTCAAGGTCTGATGAAAGAAGTCCGGTTTTTCGACACCGTTTGTCTGATCCTGAAACGGCTTTTTAAACAGCGGCGACGACCAATTGTTCGTCATACAGCCGAAACTGGCGACCACCATACAAATCAGACATACACCTAGAAAAAATCTCATAGCCGATCCCTCGAACTGATGGAAATTTTTCGCCAAGTAAACTTGGCCCACATCGTGAAAGATATCGCGGTGACAATCCCAAATTGCCGCAGGATCGTCTAGTCCGATTGTGTTTGTTGTCAGCGCGGATGCTAGCCTATACATTATCTTCGGCAAAAACATGTAAAGAGCGACACATGAAACTAGATGCACTCGTTATAGCACCGCACCCCGACGACGCTGAACTTGGAATGGGCGGCGCGATTTTGAAAATGATTAAGGCCGGACTGGCGGTTGGCGTACTCGATTTGACTTCCGGGGAACCCACGCCGTTTGGATCGCCGGAAATACGAGCGGCAGAAACGACCGCCGCAACAAAGGTACTCGGATTACCTTGGCGTGAAAATCTGGGCCTACCCAATCGCAGTCTTGAACCAACACTCGACGCTCGAAAAAAATTAGCCTCCACGATTCGGCAGGTCAAACCCGGTTGGCTGTTTGCGCCTTATTGGATCGATGCCCACCCGGACCATGTTGCTGCGACGAAGCTAGTCGATGACGCTCGGTTTTGGGCTAAGCTTTCCAACACGGACATGCCCGGTGAGCGCTGGCATCCGGAACGTATTTTTAATTACTACTGTGTTCATTTGAAAATGCATGCGACACCGGCTTTTGTTTTGGATATCAGTGAAGAGTGGGAAACGAAGTTTGAGTCGATCCATTGTTATCAAAGCCAGTTCGTCAAGGGCCGCGAAGACCTTGACCCATCGTTTCTCGATCAGTTACATCACGAAGCTGCATACTGGGGAAAATCGATCGGCGTCAAATATGGCGAGCCATTTACATCCCGCGAACCGATTGGTTTGTCGGGTCTTGGTGAGTTAATTTAGACCAAGTTACCACGATATTTGGGGTATCGCGTCTTTACTGTCAATCAAACATTGAACAATGATCCAGTCATCCTGAACCGAGTGGAGCGAGGTGAAGGATCTCTCGTGCATTTGCGTTAGATCCTTTGTTGTAAGTGGCAGAAACGAGCCCAGCGCTGTTTCGGCATTACCAAGTGCATCGCGAAGCGTTGCCGGAACGGCGCAGAGCTTGTGCCGGATTACAAATCCGAATCGACAATCTTTTCACTGATTCTATCTAGTATGTTCTTGCCTTAATTGCTGTGCAACGCACGCAATATTTCGATAATGCAGCCACCTTTAACGCCGGATACCCCGCGTTCTCGTGCTTGAATCTCTTTCGCCGAAAATTGCGGCGAATTGAAAAAGATGGCTGGCACAGGTAAGCTGTACGCGTGAAATCCCTTAAATAATACGTCGAGTTCGACAGGAGATCCTTGTGACGACAGACAAGAAAATTGCTTCCTCGAGAAGAGAGTTTTTGCAAGATAGTTCAAAATTGGCCGTCGTTGGCGCGGCTGCAGGTTCGTTGCTGACACCTCAACTTTCAATCGCAAGATCGGCTCACGCTTTCGGTACGGAAACAATCAAAATTGGATTGATTGGCTGTGGTGGTCGAGGAACAGGTGCTTCCATTCAAGCGATGAACACGGAAGGAAATGTTGAACTCCTCGCGATGGCGGACGCTTTTCAAAACCGTTTGGAAGGCTCATTGGGCGCTTGCAAGGGCAAGCATAATGAAAAGGTTCGGGTTCCTGATGAGCGACAATTCATCGGTTTCGACGCTTACAAGAGAGTTCTCGATTCGGACATCGATATGGTGATTCTCGCAACACCGCCGGGTTTCCGTCCGCTGCATTTTGAAGCTGCGATCGATGCGGGAAAACATGTTTTTATGGAAAAACCAGTCGCGGTTGATGCCCCTGGCGTCCGGCGTGTTCTGAAAGCGGGCGAAGTCGCCAAAGAAAAAAATCTCGCTGTCGCAGTTGGGCTGCAGCGTCGCCACGAACGAGCCTATCGACAAGTCATGGAACAGCTGAAAGATGGCGCGATTGGCGATTTGGTCTACAGCCGCGCTTACTGGAACGGCGCGGGTGTTTGGGTCCGGCCTCGCGAAGAAGGTCAGTCAGAACTCGAATACCAAATGCGAAACTGGTATTACTTCAATTGGCTTTGCGGTGATCACATCACCGAACAGCACATTCACAACCTCGACGTGATCAATTGGTTAATGGATGATTACCCCGTTACCGCCCAAGGCCAAGGCGGACGTCTGGTTCGTACCGGAATTGATCACGGTCAAATCTATGATCATCACCTCGTCGAATTTACTTACCCGAATGGCCACAAAATGTATAGTCATTGTCGTCACCAGCCAGAGTGTTGGAATTCGGTGAGCGAACATGTTCACGGTACGAAGGGTTATTGTAACATCAGTGCCGGACGCATTTTCGATACCGACGGAAAAGAGATTTACAAGGCCAATGGGTCTCGCGGTGGCCATCAGCAAGAGCATCATGACCTGTTTGCGGATATTCGCAACGGAATCATTCCGAACGAAGCCGAGTATGGTGCAAAGAGTACGATGACTTCAATATTTGGACGTCTTGCGACTTACACAGGAAAGGAATTGCAATGGAAAGATGCCATCAATTCCGAAATCAGCCTCTGCGATGTCGATGCTTTGGCCGACATGAAAGAGCAAGAGCCGCCGGTCTTGCCCGATGAGGAAGGCCGATACCCAATTCCTAAGCCAGGTCAAACCGAAGGCGTGATTGACTGGAACCCGAGCCGTAAACGAACGAAGTCGTAGTTGGCGGGGTCTGGTTCGCGTCGTCGGAATCAGTTCGTAGGCCGGAACGAGCGCAAGCTTGTTCCGGCCTGAAAATCCAGGCGATATAAGGATCACGCGTGCTTGCTGCGACATCTCGATGTTAAACATTGCGGCCTGAGCAAACCTTCTTATCGC
>CAMYNE010000508.1 GCA_947259675.1 uncultured Pirellulaceae bacterium | reverse complement strand
GCCAAGGCGTTGGTCGCATCATCGGCGAATTTCCCCGTTGGATCGTCGATACGAATTCGGTGCAGGATCCGTCGAGCCTCGTTTCGCAAGTTGGCTCGAGGTCGCTTCGAATTGGTCAAGCTGATGCCGGCGTAGTCATCGGCAAGGTCCAACCAGTAGCGTGCGATCGCAAAACGATGCTGTTCTGCCTTGTCGAGATAACGGGTTCCCGAATAAAGCGAAACAAGTTTTGCTTATGCCCGATTTGATTCAACGTAACGGTTGGCGAAAAAGTAGCTTTGGCCTTCAAAGAACAATGAGTCTTCTTCAATTTTTGACTCGGGCCAACGACTCGCAGCCAACCGATATTTCTTGGCGGCTTTGACGAAAGTCTTTCCGAAGGAATCATCGTTTGGATCTGATTTTTTTTGAGCGACAGCCTGTTGGTAAAGCTGTTCGGCTTCGCTAAACAGCTTTTCCGCTTCGTCGGGATTTTGTTCGTCAAGAACTCGAGTTTCAATTGTGTTTATAATATTTCCAGGAGCAAGATCCTGGAGCGCCAAACGATCGGCGCGCCGCTCACCAAGTGGATCAAGGGTTTCTTCGGGATCAAGCATCCGCTGGGACGCGCGGCGAATCCCGAACAGTCCGTCTTTCTTGGACAGGCCGGGCCGGTTTGTTGTTTCGAACGCCTTGCAACCGCAAAGTACGGTCGAGGCCAACAGGATGATTGACAACTCAATCACGATCCAAAAACGCATTTCGATTTCCTTATCTATCCACGTTAAGCGACTTGCAATATCGACATCGCAAATCACTTGATCGAATTAATGTAAGGGTGCAGCCTTGGTCGAAAACCGAGTAAGTGTGTGATGTACTGGTTCAAGACTCTTCGAACTTCACCGTTTGGTTTTTTGTCTTCCGGCCAACTTTGCGTCAGTCTCAGCTGCCCGTTTTCCTTATTGTTTTCCTCAGCAATAGCCTCGTTCAACTCATTAAGAAACGACCATGCCTCGGCACTCAAGCTAACAATGTTTTGTTTGCCAACTCGACATTTCTGACATAACACGCCACCTTCGTTCAATCCAAAACTGACTCGTATACCCGCGGTCTTGGTGCGACCGCATTCGGCACATTTGGAAAAAATCGGTTGGTGTCCCAAATATGTCAACAAAGTTAATTCAAATTCAACCAGAGCCGGTATCAGCCGATCGCCCGTATCAATACCAACGATCGTTGCTTCGGCCAAATCATATGCATTGGGGTGCGGGTCGTGGTCATCGGTCAAACATCGCAACAACTCGGCCACATAAAACCCGGCATACAATCGATCAAGGTCCGTTGACGAACTGCGGAAACGCCGTTCCAACTTGGCCTCGGTCAATAAGTCCATAGCTCCGGATGATTTGTGGAGGAACACTATTCGACAGATCGAGAGCAAGTCAAGGGCAGCCTCAAACGGACTTTTGCGGCGCCGGGCTCCTTTGGCCAAAGCCGTTAGTTTGCCAAAATCGCGCGTCATCAACGTCGTAATGACGCTTGTTTCGCTAAATTCAACGATTCGCAAAACGATAGCAGTTGTTTTTTCCGCCGACATTATGCAAAGACCGCGAAAGAACCATACGAATGAACCAGGAATTAGTTCAAAGATAACCGTTAAGTTCATTCGTTTCGAGCTAGCATACGGAAGTAGCGATTGTAGGCATCGGTCAGCGGTTCAATCGAGGAAGGCATTGATAAAAGCAGTTTGCGAAGATCCCTTCGTTTAACCGCCTGCCCAACGGGCCGCGCTTTGTCGATCCATTCGCGCGGCGCGTTGCTCAATGGCAATTGCTTTAGAATGTTTTACGTCAGCTCCAACGGAGCGATCCTATGTCAGCCCAGGCCAACGGCCTGGGAAACCGAATCACCATCACCACTTCTAGGCCCAACGGGCCGTTCCTAGACGCCGTTTAGGGCCGCCCCGTTCGGGGCTTGATGTTGTTATTCAAACGTTTCCCAGGGCGATGCCCTGGGCTGGCATAGGGCCGACCCTTCGGGCCTACAAGGATTACGCGTCTATTCCTTTTCTAAAGTAAGCGCCATTTTCCGCTGGCCCAGCGGTTAAAACGATGCGCTCATTTCGATCTAAGACAAGTGAACCTGCAAATCGGCTTTTGTGACAAAAGCCTCGTCCTAGTTCAAATAATCGATTTCGAACTGTTCCCAATCGGTGGGTTGCCTGAGGTCGATACTGGGAACGCCTTCGATTGCCCCACCTTGGCCGAAATATTTTTGTCCGGCCGCCGTATTAAAAATCACAACGCGTTCGTCGGTCGAAACCAGGTTTTGTGCGGCCAATTTTTCAAGTCCACCGATGCAGGTCGCTGTTTCCGGGCAAATCATGATGCCTTCTGCCGCTGCAACTTGCTTTTGCCATTCTTCCAAACGTTCTTCTTCAACAGCAATCGCAGCACCGCCACTTTCGCGAACGGTGTCGATCACCATGAAGTCGCCGAGCGCTGACGGGACTCTCATGCCCGATGCGCTGGTGTAAGCGTTTTCATGACGCTTGGCAAAACGCTCGCCCGCCTCATACGCGGTGACGATCGGTTGACATCCGTCGGATTGAACAGCGTACATTCGCGGCATGGTCTGGGAATTCAAAAAGCCCATTTCGCGAAGTTCTTTGAATGCTTTCCACATCGCGATAAGTGCCGTCCCGCCACCAGTCGGATAGATAATGGCATCAGGCAATTTCCAATCGAATTGTTCAGCCAACTCCAAGCCCATCGTTTTTTTGCCTTCCAGCCGATAAGGTTCTTTCAACGTGGAAATGTCGAACCAGAGCCCCCGATCGTGTCCTTCCCGAATTCGCTTGCCGCTTTCGTCGATCAATCCATTGGTAACAAAGAGCTTTGCGCCGGAATAATGACATTCGGTGCGACTGACGATTCGAGTGTCGTGAGGCATAAAACAAATCGCCTCGATGCCGGCTCTAGCGGCATACATGGCCATGGCACCGCCGGCATTTCCGTTGCTGGCCATC
>CAMYNE010000507.1 GCA_947259675.1 uncultured Pirellulaceae bacterium | reverse complement strand
CCAAGACCCGAATGCGTGGGATTTCGGCGTCACTGCGAACTCTCGTTTCGACAGATCGACGGCACGAAAACAGCCTCCGAAACTGCGTCGGCTTCATCGACCGATGCGCGTTATGACAATATTACGCTTCAATGACACGATCCTTAGGCCCCTGTTGAGAGCGTTTTGGATCAATTACCTGTGGACAAAAAGTATTGCATCAGGCCGCTGCGAGTTTCTTTCGAATTCCCAGCCACGAAGCCACCGGCCACGCCAGCCCGCCAAGCAGAATGATCCCGGCAACGTTACAGGCGAGATCAAGAAGGTCAAACGTACGATTAACGAACATCAACTGCGAAAACTCTTCCAGCGTCGTCAGTACCAACAGTAACAGAGTTCCGAGCTGCAAAGAGAAGATCCCCAATCGGAGCGTCATCGCACGCATGGACAGATTGATCAGAAAGGTCAACATCCCAACCATCAAAAAGTGCATTAATTTGTCACCGGCCGTTTGACTTACCTGTTCAAAAACCGGCCCGTACCAGTTATTGATTGCGCAGATGATGACGAAGACCACGAACGTGAAATACGCGCCGGTAATCAGACGAACATGAAGGATAACTCGATCCATAGGCTGTTTGTACCTACTCTCAATTGTCCCGAATCAGGTTAACGTTCAGTTTGCGAACGAATCAAAATAACGGAGTTCTGGGTTTTTGATCCTCAAATGTACACCGTTTTCTCTGGCTTATCGGCGCAAATCCAATTGAGGACAATTGTGGCTACACCCAGTAATCTTGCAATCGCGAAGACAATGAACTGAATTGCGTTGAGCGAAGCCGGTTTTGATCAAAAAAACGGGGCAAGGTAATGCCACTGGATTTGTTCGTCGGACTCTTTATCAGAATTGCATAATTGCATCGATGCCGAAATTTGTGCTGCCGCTTTCGACCGCTTGACCGCCCCAATCCCAGCGGAGTTCGGGGCGGACGACGAAGTTGGCGGTGGGGCGATAGTTGGCTCCCATCGTGAACGCGTAAGTCGACTGCGTGTCGAAGGTGAACTGATCGGACTTCCACCATTCCAGTCGGGCACCCAGGGACCAACAGCAATTGACGTCCCGGAACAAGGAGTTGACGAATCCGAATTCCTGGTTGTTGCCAAGATCAAGCGCGACACCCTGGAACGCATACCGCAGGTTATTGGTTAGTTTTGCATTGGCAGTTATCGAGTTCATGTTTCCCGAGCGACGATAACCTGTGTCGCCGTAAGACGCTCCCAATCCAATGCTAACGTTTTGGCTGGGATGAAATCGAAATCCAGTAATCAAATTGGCACCACCGCTGTTTTGCTCATATCCTGTGTCCCAGCCTGTAGACCCACCGAGCAAAAAGCTTTTATTGTGCCGGAGTCGTCTTTCACCAAGAATTCCAGTCAAAGTCAGAGGCATTGAGAGGATGTTGGAATAACTCCGGCTGTAGAAGAAGTTTTTTGGCGCCGCCACGGATTCGTTGCCGTACGGTGAAAAGAACTTTCCAATCTTCAGATCCCAGTTCGAGTTGGCGAGCTGGAAATACGTTTGAGGCAAAGCCCAGCCAAATGCGCCGTGGTCCCAAGAGTTATCCCAACCGTTGGGGGCACCGGCTGGTGGATTCCCAAACGCTTGTGTGTTCTGAGCGTCCAGACCATACAACGCATCAATCCGATATCCGACGTCCCATTCGGTGCAGCGAGATGCTTCTTTTCCCGCATAAAACCAGATTTGATGTGGGGCAATTTTTCCACTGCGGTCGTTAAACAGAATCGTGTCGCGATTGTGATAGCCGATTTGGACCCAGCCACCGATTTCGCGACCGTTGGGGCTCGTTCCAAAGATCCGTTTGACGCAACCGCGATCGCAAGGTGGACCGCAGACTCCATCGCAACAGTCGAGAGTGTCGGCTACCACATTATTTTGAAACGGTTGTTGCGGTTCCTGAAAATTGAGGTTGCTGGGAGCTTCGTTCGGATCAACTGCAACCGCAGGAGGAACTTGAAGTCCTTGAACGTCAAGATCAGACAAAGACGGCTGTGGATCGTCTTGTTGTCGTTTTCTCACCGAGGCGAAGATCGGATTGCGTTTCATCGAAGGCGCAACTGGAACAACCGACCCGTATCCATTTTGGTCCGGGATCAAGTCCAATGCCTTGTTGCCTTGAACCGGCGATCCCTGGATCCCGTTTGGCGTGGAAACCGGAGTGCCTGTGGCATCAGAAACTGAGGGAGTCGTCGTACCCGCTCTCCAGGGAAACTGCGACGGTTGCTGGGCCATTGAACTTGGTGTGTTCAATCCACCGATTAAGAACAAGACAGCGAATGTCGCAGTTGCGATCCTTCGCATTTTGAAAACTCCATACGTTAAGATGTTCGATTTACAATCAAGTCACATCGAACCCTGTTTCACCGAACCGCCAGGTTACATTTTGTCGCGAATACGGAACGACGGCTTTGTGTAGCTAATATCGGTTGAATCAAATAACACGATCCAACGACGAGTTCGAATACCGGCTGTTCGTGATGGCAAGAGTTTGCCGTCTGGGAAAGCGGGAGCGATGGTCTTTGGGGCCATAGAAAAATGGGCCGTCATCGCGCGTTTCAATATCTGTTCGTAGTACCGGCTTCAGCCGGAATCGCAATGAATTCCGCCTAAACACGGTACTCGTTTATCGCCTGAGTCTAACAATCAAAAGATGACAGACTTTACGGGCTGGGTAAAATCATCCGAGTCTGCAAATCAGTCTTCGACGTCGAACAATGCTGCCACGTACATATCAACATCAAACGGAGCCAGGGCGTCCATGGTTTCGCCAATGCCGACAAATTTTACCGGCAGACCGAATTCCTGATGGATTGGAATTGCGACGCCACCCTTTGCCGTACCATCGAGCTTCGCCAACACGATGCCTGTACATCCGGCGGTTTCTGAAAACCCGCGGGCCTGGCTGATGGCATTTTGACCCGCCGTTGCATCAAGCACTAACAGAACTTCATGAGGC
>CAMYNE010000506.1 GCA_947259675.1 uncultured Pirellulaceae bacterium | reverse complement strand
CAGATCCATGTCGTGCCATCAATTTTAAAACACCTAAATCGCCAGCTTGGAACCATTTTCATCAGGTCAGCCCCAGGGCCACAAATTCGGAGGAAGCCTAACCAGATGGCAAAGACTTCGTCCGAATTTGTGGGAGGCGGAAGCGAGGTCCTCGACGAAACTACCACTACTTGAACGCGCAGCTGTCCTGGGCTGTCCTGGAACCGCACCCATTACGAGTGCTATCACTCGGCCCTTTTGGCCGCGATTGGGATTTCATCACGTGAAGTTTATTGGTAACTAAGGTCCGACGTACCGAATTAGACCACTTTGCTAGCGTGCTGGAATTTCGTGAACGACGAGTCGTCTACCAGAACTTTGTGCATTGCCAACCAGAAAGGGGGTGTCGGTAAAACGACGACCGCCATTAATCTGGCTGCGGCGATCGCTTCGAGTGGACACGAAACATTGCTAATCGACATGGATCCTCAGTGCAACGCAACTTCTGGGCTGGGCGTTAGCGCCGTCGATCGGCACCCCTTGGTCAATGAAACCGCGATCCGACAAGCAGTCGTGACCACGAATGTTGACAAGTTAGGTTTGCTTCCTGGAAGTCGTTCGTTTCACGATATTGACAGACTAGCCAATTTGGATTTGGCCACCACCGATTTGGTAATCGAGCATCTCTCAAACGGAACAAGTATTTATGACTATGTGCTGATCGACTGTCCACCATCATTGGGCCAGCTTACCAAAACTGCTCTCGCTGCATCGAGTGAGGTGTTGATGCCTATCCAGTGTGAGTATTTTGCGATGGAAGGTCTGTCTCAGATGATCGGGGTCATCCGGGACGTGATGTCCTCGCGTCCTGGGCAGTTGGCGTTTGGCGGAATCTTGTTGACGATGTACGACGAATCATTGGAACTGACGTTCGAAGTAGATCATGAGGTACGTGAGTTTTTCGGAGAAATTGTATTTGACACTGTTGTTCCGCGCGATGTGAACGTGACCGAAGCACCCAGTCATGGTCAGTCTGTTCTGGACTATGCCCCAAGATCGCGCGGGACGAGAGCCTATTTAGAACTGTGCATGGAGGTACTGGAGCGTGACTAGGAAGAAAAGATTGGGACGTGGTCTCGAGGCGCTGTTAAACGCATCCTCGGAGACAGTTGTAGCCGATGATCAGTTAAACATCGACGTGGTTGACCATTCCGATACGGAACGTGAAACGTCTACAACCAGTGACGTGGTTCATCTCAGCGTTTATGAAATCGATGACAATCCGTTTCAACCGCGACGTGAGTTCAGCGAATCAGAGATCGTGTCGTTGGCCGAGAGCCTCAAGGAACACGATATTCTCCAACCGATACTCGTCCGGATCGTCGATGGTCGTTACCAGCTGATTAGCGGCGAACGACGACTCCGGGCCGCGATTCAAGCCAATTGGCAAACGATTCCTGCCCGGATTAGAACTGCCGATGACCGGTTGGTTTCAGAATTGGCGATTGTTGAAAATCTCCAACGCAAAGACCTCAACCCGATTGAGAAAGCGCTTTCATTTCGCCGTTATATCGACGAGCATGGATGCACCCAGGAAGAGTTGGCGGGTCGCTTGAAGATTGACCGTTCCACGTTAGCGAACCTGATGCGGCTGTTGGAATTGCCTCGTCCGATCCAGGATGCTTTGAGTTCTTCACAGCTTTCTGCGGGGCACGCGAGAGCCTTATTACCGTTGGGAGACGAAGAGGTTCAGGTTGAGTTTTGCAACCGCATTCTTCGTGAAGGAATGAGTGTGCGTGCTACCGAGCAGGCGGTTTCCGACAAAATTGCGGCCGAAGATACCATTGGAATTAGTGCCGCGACCAGAAAACGGCGAACCAGGAACCGGCAAGTGGAGTCTTTAGAACGAGAGCTTAAATTGGCGCTGGGAACCAAAGTTGGCATCAAATCCGGGGCTCGAGGCAAAGGGCAGATCACTCTTCACTTTTCCAACAAAGATGAATTCGAAAGACTGCGTAAGCTCTTGATGGACAATGGAGCACCATCCAGAGTGGCCTGAGGAGGGCATTTTAACCGAATTCTTGCACGAATCATGTTTCACGTGGAATGAGGCAGAATAAACACATAATTGCGGGCTTTGGGTAACAAAAGCCCGTTGCATCAATCTGAAGAGGTCTGTAGATTGACGAACTAACGAATGCGGCGTTTTTTGACGGGTGCGTTGGTTGGACTTTGAAATTACTGAAAAACCGGGGTGTAGCGCAGTCTGGCTAGCGCATCTGCTTTGGGAGCAGAGGGTCGTAGGTTCGAATCCTATCACCCCGACTTTTTCTGTGTTCTGTTTACAAGTTGAAACAACTGCGTCTCGTGACGTAAACAAATTCGGTAAATGACCACGGACGTACGGGAATGGACTCACCACTTTTTTTCGAGGACATCGAGGTTGGGCAAACCTGGGTCAGCCCCCGCCGGACTGTCACCGAAGCCGATGTCATTGGCTTCGCAACGATGACAGGTGACTTCAACCCCCTCCATGTTGATTATGACTATGCTTCTAAAAGTCATTACCGGCAACCCATCGCTCACGGTTTACTAGGCCTTTCCTGGGTTGCGGGCCTTGGCAGTTATTTTCCGAATGTCAACACGCTCGCTCTTACGGCTGTCCGGGAGTGGGAATTCCTGAGACCACTTTACTTTGGCGATACCGTTTTTGTCGAGACGGAATGTCTCAATAAAACGTTGGCTGGAAGGCGAACGGGCAAAGTTTCCTGGCAAAGGAAGCTGCTCAATCAAAACAAGGACGTCGTTCAACAAGGCATTTTTGAAACACTGGTCGCCATCGAAAACCCCGTGCGTCGAGCCAATTTGCCGAAGGCGGATACCAACAACGTGGAAGTCTTCAAATCAAAAGCGTCGATCGACCGCGACTAGCGGATTGTCAAAGCTATTGTTCAGTGGCTGGGGCATCCTGCCCACCCCATTCAAAGTGTTAACGTGTTGTGATTTTTGAATTTATGTTATTCCTATATCCTTGCTT
>CAMYNE010000505.1 GCA_947259675.1 uncultured Pirellulaceae bacterium | reverse complement strand
TGGAAGCAACGCAAAAACAGTTTGCCAGTCGAATCAGTGTCGTTTGCGCTGTTCCGGCAAAGCACATACGCGACTTTGTTCCGGCCTACGTGAGAAATCCCGGCTAGAGCATGTTAACCGCAATACCATTCAAAGAAACAAGAAATTAGCCAAAGTCATTTCGAGAGAGCCCAAGTTCGTTGCGGCGGAAAGGATCTCACGTGGATCGACGAGAAATCCTTCACCTCGCTCCACTCGGTTCAGGATGACTATAGCGCATACGATGCAAAACAACAAATACCAACGGTGTTGACGTTAGCCGCTTCGAGCTAATCCTCTTCTCGCATCTGGCAATAGCTTTCGTATCTTCGGACGTCGATTTTGCCGTCGGCAACAGCCCATTTGACATTGCAGTCATCCTCATGCGTGTGAGTGCAATCCGGAAATCGACACGAATTGATGAACGGGCGGACGTCGCGGAAGTAGCCGGCGACTTCTTCCGGAATAACATCCCAAAGTTGAAATTGACGAATACCCGGCGTATCGATCAAGTGTCCACCAGATTTCAGCGGGATCAATTCGGCGGACGTGGTTGTGTGGCGGCCTTTCTGGTTTTCCGGACTCACATCTCTGACGCGCAATTGTAGTCCCGTTTCAATCGAGTTTAACAAGGAAGACTTGCCAACTCCGCTTTGCCCCGCCACCACACTGTCGACACCCTGAACGAGTTGGCGAAGTCGAGCGATACCGCGTCCTGTCACAGTCGAAGTGAGTAAGACCTGATAACCCATCTGGCTCCATACGCCAATCAGCGGCTGAACATCCGCCGGCTCAATCAAGTCTATTTTGTTGACAATGATGATCGGGAGAATGCCGCTTTTTTCGGCAGAAACCAGGTACCGATCAATCAAATTAGGCTTGAGTCTGGGCTCAGCCGCGCTCGAAACGATTAATGCCTGATCGATATTGGCAACGATGATTTGCTGTTTACCACGGCTCGTCCGGCTAATCTGGTTTTGTCGAGGTTCTACCCGCACGATAACGGCTTGATCGTTATCGGTCGGTTGAATCGTAACCTGATCACCGGCGACGACCACATGTTGCAAGTCTGACGCCAACGATTTCAAAACGCCTCGAATGCTGCATGTATATTCGATCCCGTCTTGAGCTTTTACGATGCTGGCCAATCCGTGAATTCTGATCACGCGACCGGAAACGCACTTGGTTTGGTCGACTTCCAGTTCGACTTGGTAGCCACCCTCTTCATTTTTGGATTCCGCGCCCACGACTGTGCGTTTACGCGTCAGCTTGCCTTTACCCGTAACTCGTTCGCGATTCTGAAGATTGTCAAGTGTTTCAGCATCGTTGTTGAATCTGCGAGTCAAGTCGTTATTGCGCGCGCGAGTGTCTCGTCCTTTGCGGAAATCCGCTCGCATAATTTTTTTTGGTTTCTTCTTTTTGGGCATTCCGAATTTGCCTGACGGATTGGTAAAACGGCGAAAGTTGTTATGAACGTATATTAAGAGCGTCTGCAATGCCCGTCGGTTGCGATTAAGTTGTTACAAATGCCATTAACAAGATTGTAGGTTGCGGCGCCCAAATGTCCATCAATTCCTGGCGGGGTCAACTGTTCGAAAAAATTGTAACAGGTTGGCCAATACGCCAATTCATTTATCTTGAACATTTCTATACGTTCGATTCTGATGAAGGAACCGATAAACTTTATTGGTTTCATGTGCCGACTTAAAATAGTATGAAGTCATCCAGCTCCAATTTTCGCACCCTTGTTTTCGGTTTGGATGTATTCTCGCCTAGGTCGACTCGTTTTCCCTGCCTGTAGCAAAAACGAAAGATCATGTAATCATTCGTTATTAATGTGATGTAAAGTGCCGAAAGTCCTGTGTGTAAAACGTGAAACCCAGGGATTGGATGAATTACCCTGGAAATTCCCGGAGTCTGTCGAAGTCATCGAGGCGGCGAGTCTGCCACAAGCGGTCCAACTTTTGGAACAGAATCGTTTTCAAGCCGTCTATTGGCATCTTCACCCGGACGAAAACGAGTCTATTTGCCGTATCTTTCAGAGCTGTACGATTCTCGACTCAATGCCTGACGGCGTGGCACTTCTTGACGACAAAAAAGTCATCATTCGTGCGAATCAAAGGCTGACCAGCTGGTTTGCAAATCAAACGCTGGTCGGCCTTAATTTTTATCAGGCTATTGGCCAACCCAACATTCTTGGCCCAGAACCAAGTCCGTTAAGCACGGCCCTGGCGCGGCAAGCGAATTGTTCGGCAACGCTTCAAGTCAATGAACGGTACTACGATTTGAACGTGGCACCCGTTGTGCTGGCGACGGACACGTCCGGTGAAGAAAATGTTCACTTGATTGTCACCCTGCGTGATTCGACCAAGGCGACTCTTCAGCGGCAGAAACTGGAAGCGCTTCGTCAAGCCGGGATTGCACTTGCGGATTTGCGGCCCGAAGAGATCTTTGAAATGGATGTCGATCATCGAATCGATTTGCTCAAGGACAACATTCTTCACTATACCAAGGATTTGTTGAATTTTGACGTGGTTGAAATCCGACTAGTTGAACAGCAAACCAACCGCCTGGTACCGTTGTTATCGGTTGGAATCGATTCCGAAGTCAGCAAGATGCCCTTGTTCGCCTCGGCAGAAGGGAACGGTGTGACCGGCTTTGTGGCGGCAACCGGGAACAGTTACCTTTGCGAAGATACAACGCATGACCCGCTGTATCTTGACGGTTTGATCGGTGCCAAAAGCAGTTTGACGGTTCCCCTGATTTATCACGACGAAGTGATCGGCTCGTTTAATGTGGAAAGCCCCGAGATTGGCGCGTTTGATGAGAGCGATCTACGCTTCGTAGAGTCGTTTGCACGCGACATTGCCGTCGCATTGAACACCCTGGAGTTGTTGGCGGCGCAACAAACCAACGCGGCCCAGCAGAGTGTTGAAGCGATTCACGCCGCCGTGGCAATTCCAGTCGATGAAGTTTTGAATGACACGGTTCATGTAATCGAA
>CAMYNE010000504.1 GCA_947259675.1 uncultured Pirellulaceae bacterium | reverse complement strand
AATCAACACTTTATTGTCTTGCGTTTCTTGCCAACTCGTTTGGCAGTTTCGATATTGGCGATGTACTCAGTCGCAAGCGGCACTTTGCAGGATGTACTACCCATATCGACTTCCACTATGCCGATTTTTTTTGCGGTCGCTTTGGCTTGTTTTAGAAGCGGCTTCACGTACGCTCCCACGCCAATTACGAATCCGTTCATCGTGTATCGTACTCGATCTGACGATTTATCGATCGTTGCTTCCACTTGTCTAAGTAGGTCTTTGATTTCGTCTAGATCAAGGTCGTCATCAGAACTGGTTGCCATTACACCTACATAAGTGGTCCAGCCAGAAGAAGCGATGTTTTCTTTTTTCGATTTAATCCATTTCAAGGCCAACTCGCGGGCTTTTTCGTTTTCCGCGGCAACGCCCGGAACCGAGTATTCCGAAATCATGTACCAGGGAGCTTGTTTGGCCCAATCATTAAGCTGTTTGTTGTTCATTTGCGAACCGTCTGCAACGATGCCGGCTAAGTACATCGCATCTGAATTTCCTGTCGCATACAAATCCAGTGCAAGGTCCTGATTGCCCTTGATTTTTTTCGCGATGACTTTGAGGTCGGCGACCTTTACACCAAACATGTCTTCAGGAGCCCCGTGGTTTGCAAAGGTTTTACGTGTTTGAGCGTTGCCCTTCTTTTTCAGTTCGCTCATCACTTGAGATACGGTATTCATTGGATGCCTCCGGCGGAAAAACGAGTTTTTTTGCTGGATCTCGTTATACCAATACCTAAAACGCAATCAATGTGTTGGTCGCCGAAAGCTAGGAAATAGCCAAACAGATCGGCGTCCTAATCAGTAACCGATTTGTCAAATCCTAGCTAAGAATGAGATTTAATATTGGCCGAACCGACCCTTATTTTGTACCGGTTGCGTTTTCTTCCCCCTCTTCCGTCTCTTCCGATTCCTGTTCAGGCTCCAACAATTCCAAGCCCATTTTTTCGCCTTTGTCGACTGCGGGGACACCGTAGGCCATCCATTCCGGTTCAGGCGCGTCTTGCAAGTAATAATCGAAAAACTGTTGCATCCTCACGGCAAAGTCGCGGCGGTTTTCCTGACCCATCACCCAGTGCGGATTACCGTTGTAGTTAAGCAACCAAGCCGGTTTTTCCAGCCGACGCAAAGCAACAAACAACTCGATGCCTTGATACCATGGAACCGCACCGTCTTCGTCGTTGTGGAGAATCAAAAGTGGCGTGTTAATTTTGTCGGCGAAGAACAGCGGGGAGTTGGCAATGTACTTGTCGCGAGCCGCCCACAACGTATCGCCAATTCGACTTTGAGTTCGCTCGTACTGGAACATCCGGCTCATCCCCGACCCCCAGCGAATGCCGCCGTAGGCACTCGTCATGTTACTCACCGGAGCGCCCGATTCTGCACAAGCGAACATGTCAGTCTGAGTGACGAGATAGGCGGTTTGATACCCTCCCCAGCTGTGACCTTGCATGCCAATCCGTTTTTCATCGATAAAGCCCAGATCAATAATGCTCTGCGTGCCTGGCAGGACAGCGTTGGCGGCGCTTGGGCCCGGTTCTCCCGTTTTGTACGGGATGTCCGGAATCAACAGGACGTAGCCGCGGCTGACATAAAAGCTGTGGTTGATAATCGAACGCCCGGCGGCCGGTGCGTAATAGCGGTGCAGGTTGTCCGAATTACGTTCGTAAAAGTAAACCATCAACGGATACTTTTTGTCTGGATCAAGATTGTCCGGCTTGTACAACAGACCATCCAGTTCCTGGCCATCGGTCGCTTTCCACTGAACAAGCTCAACCGTTCCCCACAAATAGTCGTCCTGCTGTGGATTGATCTCGCTGATGCGATGAATCTTTTTGAACTCTGTGGTGCTGGCCCAGAGATCCGGGCACTTGCGAAAAGTGCTGCGCGTAAACATCACGTCATTCGTGTCCTTCGCCTTGGAGAGTCGGCGACCGAGACTTTCGTCGAGCATGATTAATGGCTGCAAGTTCGTTTCATCGCCGGTGTCCGCCTGTTTGGCCTCATCGCTGGTTTTCCCGTTCGCTTTGACTTCCGCTTTCTTTAAGTAGTAACCGCTCGCCTTGGTTTTTTCGTTAAATGCCGACAGGATCATGTCCTTAGCGGGGTCGATTGAACGAGCTTCTGGATCAAGCTCAACGTAGCGGAAGCGGATCGAGTTCTTCCGGCCAAATCCTTCAGTAACGCAAATCGGTGATTCGGTGCCGGTCGGGTCAACCTGCCAAATATCAAAACGGTCATAGATCAAAAAGGCGGCATCGTCATTCAGCCAGCCCGCATTACCATACGCGCGCGGAAGCGAAGGCGTGTCGTGAAGTTCATTCTGCAACGGAAACTTTATTCCTTTGCTGATCTCAATTGGCGTTCGATCAGAACCGGTTGAAGCGGCAAACCACTTTCGCGACTCAGCGTCGAACCAGGAGATGTATTTGCTCTCGGGTGAAAGCCGGGCACTGGCTTTGCTCTTTTCCAAGACAGGCGAGCGTTCACCCGTTTTCAAGTTCACCAGATAACTGTCCTGGAATCCCGGGATATCCCAGGAGAGCATTTTTCGATACGGCATGTTGGTGACGCCAACGGCGATGTCTGATTTGGAGCGTCGGTCAATTGAGATCGATGGAAAATCTTTATCGGCCAATTGCAGGATCTTTTTGGTCCTCAAGTCGTAGACCGCGACGTAATTCCGCCGGCGTTCCTGTTCCGCCTGCAATAATTGTTGGGGTTGGAGCAGTGGGTCTTGCCAGTGCCAGACGTCGAGTTTGGCTTTTTTTTCTTCGTCTTCTTCATCAGCAGCTTTTTTTCCTTCAGCTTTTTTCCTGGCTTCTTCGCGCTCTTCCACGACCGTGTCGGGAACAGGAGCAGTTTCGAAAAACAGTCGTCGGCCGTCTTCCGAAAAGAACGAACTCGCGGTGGAAGAAACCCACCAGTCGTCAGGAATCCCTTTAGTTTTTTCAGCCGCTACCAGCTTCGCCGTTTTTGAACCACGCTTCCA
>CAMYNE010000503.1 GCA_947259675.1 uncultured Pirellulaceae bacterium | reverse complement strand
AGCCCAATCTCGATCACATCGTCAAGATTGCTTTCGGTGATCGCCAAATCCTCGAACATCTGGGTGATCAATCGACGATCTCCCAGCGGTTGAAGGTACATCCAGCCTTCTCGTAATTCGCCTGTTTCAATCAAAGCGTTGCCGACTTCGCGGCAGGCGTCCAATAACCCGTCTTCAAGTGCTCGCTGCTGTTCCTCGTCAATATCGTCTGGCGACTGGCCGTATAATAACTGGAGACCCAAATCGAGCCGTACTTTCATTTTCAACGCTTCGAACAGCTGGTGATGTTCACCGGTTTCCCGAAAATGAGAGATCAGAAACTGAACGCCGTCAGCGACTCCCTTGTCGTCAGCGATAGATTGCAGTTTTTCGAAAACGGTCGAGTCGCTCATAAGATCACTTGTCAAAACTGTCAGTGGTGGGAATCATTTTAGCTTCAATCAATAACGGGGGCAGTCCCAAGACAAATCATTCGTCGGCTGCACTTCTTGAAGACGGACTAGATGGTTAGCATTTGAAAATGAATCAGAATCGCCCAGAATTTTCTGGAATGACCGTTGGCGTCATGATCAGAGACGTGGTCGATGGCCATCAAGTGTTCAACGCAGACTTTATCCGTCGATACGGCGGGAGCGTGGTGGGTTGCCAAATCGCGGGTGCAATGGTCGATGTTGAACGCGTAAAAGACTATTCACACCGGTTGATCACTGGGGGTATCGACCTTTCCGTGTTCGTCACTGCGACGGGAGCCCGCCGCATGCTGAACCAGGCATTTGCCACGGTCAATCGCTCCCGTGTCGTTGACTCGCTACAGGACATAACGACGGTCGCGGCAAACGATGCGGTTCGAAATGTGCTGAGAGATTTGGGCATTGAACCAACCATTTCCGTGCAGCGGATGGCGTCCTGGCGCGATGTGCTGTCAGCAATAGATCAGTTTTTTCTGGCCAAGTCGCGTGGTGAATCGAGAATTGGTGCTGCGTTGGGGCTCGCGAATCTAAGGGTCGGATTAGAAGAGTCGCGGCACGTTCATTCGCTGTCTGCCGGCTTCGAAGCGCGCGGATGCGAGGTCATTCGAGTTCCTGTTTTCAAGTTGCCCGGCCAACAAATGACCATCGATGACAAACTGGAACCGTTTTTCGCGTCGCTGGAACACGGCGAAATTGACGCCGTGCTTTTTTCGTCTCCCGAAGCCGTCGCCGCTTTCAGTCACAAGGCGAAACGGATCAAATCGGCTCATTGGACAAATCAAATTTTGCTCGAAAAGGTCGTTATCGCGGTTGGGAATGACACCGCCGAGATTTTGCGGGATCAAGAATTGCCTGTTGACGTTGTTGTGATAAGTCCGAATGAGTCTGAATCGGACGACGGTGTTGCCGCGAGAATTGAAACTTCGCAAAAACAAAAAAGACACTCCAGGATGCAAATGTCCAGTCCTGCTTCAAGCAGTAACGATTCCAGCGCGCCCTGGTTCGACAGTCAGTTCATGCGTGCGTGTCGCGGCGAAACTACCGATGTCACGCCAATCTGGATGCTGAGACAAGCAGGCCGTTATATGGCTGAATATCGCGAAGTTCGAGCCAAAATCGGGTTCCTCGAATTATGTGCCAATCCACAACTCTGCAGCGAAGTTATGTGTACGGCCGTCGAAAGGCTTGGCGTTGACGCGGCGATTATTTTCTCTGATCTGTTGCCCATCCTGGTTCCAATGGGATGTGAATTGGAATTCACCAAAGGCGACGGGCCCAAAATTCACAATCCGATCCGGGAGGCAGCTGATGTTGATCGCATCCAGCCTTTAGAAACCAACGAACCGCTTTCGTTTGTTATGGAGACTGTCCGGCAAACGCGGGCCGACCTTCCTGACGATCTCCCTTTGATTGGTTTTGCCGGTTCGCCGTTTACGTTGGCGAGTTACATGATCGAGGGAGGCGCCAGCCGGAATTTTGCGTTGACCAAGGCGTTCATGTACAGCGACCCAGGCGCCTGGCAACAGCTCATGCAGCATCTCACTCATTCGATTTCACTTTATCTCAACGGACAGGTCCAAGCCGGCGCGCAGTGCGTTCAACTATTTGATTCGTGGGCCGGTTGTTTGAGTTTTGAAGACTATCGTCAGTTCGCCTTTCCCCACGTGCGCCAAATCATCGCCAGTCTCCCTGCAGGCGTTCCCGTCATCAATTTCGCGACCGGAAACCCGGCCTTGCTGCCGTTGCTTGCCGATACACCAGCGAATGTGATCGGAATCGACTGGCGCACGCGGCTGGACGATGCCTGGCAAACTGTCGGTTTTGAAAAATCGGTTCAAGGTAATCTTGACCCGACTGTCTTGTTAACGAATCCAGCCGAGATTCGGCGGCAAGCAAAAATCGTGCTCGATCAGGCAGCGGGGAGGCCAGGTCACATTTTCAACCTCGGTCATGGCATCCTTCCACAAACTCCAGTCGATAATGCGATTGCACTTGTTGACGCCGTGCACGAATTGAGTTCAAAGTAGTGTCAGTAGATGAATTCGTGAGAATTCAGAGGTCTGATTGCCAATTGCCTTGTTCTCGTTTAACCGCGTGCCCATCGGGCCGCGTTTTGCCGATCCAAACACTGGAGCGCTGACCCAATGACAATGGCACTTACTTCAGGACCCAACCTCTCCCAAGTTGGGAGAGCTCGACGTCTCAGCGTCGGGAGAGGGTTGTTGATTCCGCGAGGAATCTTTTAGTTTCCCTCTCCCGGACCCTCACATGTCGTCGGGAGAAGGGTGTCGAGTCGCCCTAAAGTAAGTGCGATTCAACCTGGCCACGCGGTTATACAAATGGACCTACGGAAAATAAACGAATTTTCTGTGTGGGTTTCTGACAGACGATCTGTCAACATGGCGATGTCCAACTACAACGACTGCAGATTCATGCAACAATTAAGCGATCTGGCGGTCCAACGAGAAGATGGTAATGCTTTGCCGAAACACTCCATGAACCTGACTCGCGCAGCAAACATCAAAGACGCGTTCGAAATAGTGCGGACTCAGCTTTTTGCT
>CAMYNE010000502.1 GCA_947259675.1 uncultured Pirellulaceae bacterium | reverse complement strand
AAAAGATGCTGAAGAAGGCAGCAGCGAAGAAATCCAAAAATTGGAAAAACAGCTAGCTGAGGTTGAAGAAGAAATCAACTCAGAAAAAGAAACGTCTTCAGCTTCGATGTCCGAACAGGTCATTGAACTCAACAAACTGAAAGATGAACTTCAGGAACTCCAGGGTGACAATCCGTTGGTGCATTGTGAAGTCAACTCTCAAGCGATTGCTGAAACGGTTTCATCCTGGACTGGCATTCCACTTGGCCGCATGGTCGCTGATGAGCTTAAAACGATTTTGAATCTGGAAAGCGTCATGGGTGAGTCGATCATCGGACAGGATCATGCATTGTCGTTAATTGCCAAGACAATTCGAACTTCCCGTGCGAATTTGAGTGACCCGGGAAAACCGATCGGTGTATTTCTCCTGGTGGGAACCAGTGGCGTGGGAAAGACGGAAGCAGCGATCACGCTGGCCGAGTCGATTTATGGTGGCGAAGCGAATATGACTGTTCTCAACATGTCTGAATTTAAAGGCGAAGAAAAAGCCTCAACGCTGTATGGTGCCTCACCCGGCCTTGTGGGTTACGGTAAGGGGGGCGTTTTGACAGAGTCCGTTCGTCGAAAACCGTTCAGCATCATTTTGCTCGACGAAATGGAAAAAGCCCACCGATCGTTCCAGGACATCTTTTATCAGGTCTTTGATAAAGGAAACATGAAGGACGGTGAGGGTCGCGATATCGACTTTAAGAATAATGTCATCATGATGACGTCCAATGCCGGTTCCGATCTCATCAAAAACCTTTGCTCAGATCCTGAAATGGTTCCTTCACCCGACGCGTTTGTCGAGGCGATCTTTCCTAAACTAATGGAATCATTTGCTCCAGCATTCCTGGGGCGGACAAAAATCGTCCCGTTTTACCCACTCAACGACGAAGTAATGACAAAAATCATCAAGTTAAAGCTGAAAAAGGTTGGTAAGCGAATCAGGGCAAACTACCGTGCCAGTTTCGATTACGAGCCGGAAGTAGTGACCGCGATCAAAGCCCGGTGCACCGAGGTCGATACGGGTGCCCGGAATATTGACCATATCTTGACCCGAACTGTGTTGCCCGAACTTTCGGCCGAATTCCTTAGCAGTCTTTCGGAAAGAAAGCCGATTTCCGCGGTAAAAATAGGGATTTCTGACGACGGCACGTTTAGGTACGAAATTTCCTAGATTTTGCGAAACTATTCGGTCGCTCTCACGAGAATGTAATTGTAAGCAGCAAAGAAAGAACTGCTTTTTACAGTCTACAACAAACGACGAGTTTTTCACTTTTTACAAAGGGTTTAGAAATGGGTGTTTTTGCAAAGCTAGAAGGCTACGAAGGTCAATGTCCTGTTGAAGGATTCGCAGATTGCATCGAACTGCTTTCGTCCGATTTCGGTATTCACAAACCAGGTGCGGCTGGTGCACGAGCTGGCGGTGGTGGTGCGGCAATCGCTGATGACATCTCGATGGTGATCGACTACGAAAAATCAATGCCAAATATTCAAAAAGGCTTGCTCAACGGTAAAGCCATCAAGAAAGTCGAATTGTTCTATACAACGACGATCAATGACAAACCGAACGAGATTTACTTGACTTATACGTTCGAAGACTGCCATTTTACTGGCCTTTCGATCAGTGCCGCGGGCGGCGGATCAGCAGATCCTCCTACAGTTAGCCTTTCGGTTAGTTACACGACGATCGAATGCAACTACGTTCACTTCGATGAAAAAGGCAAGAAGAAGAACGTTCCTGCTTCGAAGTTCAACGTCCGAACAGGCAAAGACGCATAAGCTTGTGAGTGTCTCATAGACTTCAGGGCCACTAACCCTGAAGTCTGTTTTTTTCCGACGCAATGTATTGTTCAGGATTCCCAGCATGGCTTTTGACCAAAAAACTCGCTCACTGAGAATTAAGGGCCTGGGAGGAGACGACGAGTTTGTTTTGACTTCGTTTTCAGGGACGGAAGCCGTATCAAGGCTGTTTCTGTTTCAAATCGAATTCATGTCAACCAATCTGAAACTGACAGCCAAGGATGTTATCGGCAAAGCGGTAACCATTGAAGTCGCTGAGAAGAACGTTGGCGACCGTGGTGACGCCGATGTCAGATATTTTCACGGCCATATTAACCGATTCAGTTCTGGTTCCGTTTCGCCCTTCAAAGGGGGGGAAGACGAGCCTTCAAGACTTTATACGGCTGAAGTTGTTCCGGCGATGTGGTTTCTGACGCAAACCGCACGATCGCATATTTTCTTTCCCGAGAAAGAAGAAAAATCGATCTACGAAGTCGTTGAAGATGTATTGAATCGTTCCATTCATGCTGACCTGAGTTGGGACGGCAGCCACGCTAACGAACTCAAGAGCCGGAAGGTTAAGCACTGTGTTCAATATCGTGAAACAGACTTTAATTTTGTTTCGCGAATGTTGGAACAGTTTGGAGCCTATTTTTACTTTGAACATGCTGACGGCAGTCACAAACTAATCATCAGTACACAGCCCACAACCTCGACCTGCCGCGAGTCGGACGCCGAATTCCGACCCAACGAAGGCCGCATGATCCGCTCATGGTTGCACTCGTTCGAATTCGTATCGGGTGAGTACGAACATGCAGATTACAACTTTGAAACACCTTTGGACGACTTGAAATCCAACTCTCCCAAAATTGGCGAATTGGTGCCCGACGTGTCGGACTACCAAATCTATGATTATCCCGGTGAATTCTCCGATAAAGGTGAAGGTGAAAGCGAAGCCCGGATCCGACAGGAAGAAGAGGAAACGTCCCACAGCGTCGTCCAGGGCTCTAGCGGTTATCGCAGCTTCAGTACAGGTTACAAGTTCAAGTTGACGTTCCATCCCGAGGAAGAGTCTCAAAAAGAGTTGGGCGAGTATATGCTGACATCGATTCAGCATTTTGCGAGCGAGCCTTTTCTTTCTGGCGAACAAGGAGCCGAGTATTCCAACAGTTTTTCCTGTATTCCTGCAGCCGTTCGATATCGGCCGCACCGAGTGACACCCAAACCGGTCATCTCAGGTGTGCAAACGGCCGTTGTT
>CAMYNE010000501.1 GCA_947259675.1 uncultured Pirellulaceae bacterium | reverse complement strand
TGTGCGACCGCCACGCGGGCCGAGGTTCTTTCTTCCGATGCGGCTGGTTTTCAAATCCTTATCAAGACGGAAACGAAAGCCGAGACGAAAGATGTCTACGATGCGATCGTGTCAGATTTTTCCAAATGGTGGGATCCGGCGCATTCATTCTCCGGTGAAGCCAACAACCTGTCGATGGATATGGAAAAAGGATGCATGCTGGAGAAGTTGCCCAACGGCGGATTCGTTCGCCACCTGGAAATCGTTCATTGCGATCCTGGCAAGACACTTCGATTGACGGGCGGTCTGGGGCCACTGCAGGAAATGGGTGTTCACGGCGCGCTGACCTACAAGCTGGTTGAGGCAGATGGCAAAACGGAAATACAGCTTGTTTACAACGTCGTTGGTTTTAAAGGGCTTCAACTCGACAAGGTTGCTCCGGCAGTCGACCGTGTCCTTGAAGAGCAAGCCGAACGATTAAAAAAGTTGTGCGACAGCGCGACTGTCGCGGGTGACGGGAATTGACAAAATATTCCGAAAGACATGTTAAATAACTTGGTCGGTGCAATTTTTGGTGTGATCGTCTTCCACGCCGTTAAATATTTTCATCCACAAAAATCTGAAGGCGACAACAAAGAATCGTGACCACGATTTTTTAGAATGATACCGAGCGATGCATACTGAATGGCCCTGGTTTGTACGAGTATTTGATTTCAGTTTTCCGCCAAAGAAAATGGCCGGCATACTCCCGTTCTACTTGTTCGTTGTCTGGCTGGCAGTCTCGGCCAGTTCCGACGAATACTTTGAAATTCAAGTCGTCGATGGGGCGACGGGACGCGGCGTGCCATTAGTCGAATTGCGAACCGTCAACGATGTTCGCTTCTTTACAGATTCCGGCGGTTACGCTGCGATTAACAGTCCAGAATTAATGAATCAAAAAGTGTTTTTTCATGTTTCCAGCCACGGCTATGAGTTCCCCAAAGACGGATTTGGATACCGCGGAAAACAACTTGACGTGACTGCCGGTGGCAAGGCCAAACTTGAACTGAAACGCATCAACATTGCGGAGCGTTTGTATCGGATGACGGGCGCGGCGATTTATCGAGACAGCAGTTTGTTGGGAAAACCAATCCCGATCCGGCAACCGCTCATCAATGGCAAAGTGTTTGGCTCCGACAGCGTCGTTAACGCAATTTATCGTGACAAGGTTTACTGGTTTTGGGGCGATACGAATCGGCCTGCCTATCCACTCGGAAATTTTCACGTGCCGGGCGCGACCTCCGAACTGCCGCGAAACGGCGGGCTGGATCCAGATCAGGGTGTAAATCTCGACTATTTTGTCGCTAACAATGGATTCGCCAAACCAACGGCTCAAATGCCCGGAAAGGGTCCGACCTGGATTAGCGGGCTGGTTGTGTTGAAAGACGCCGCTGGCGACGAACAGCTGTTTGCCATGTACGTCAAAATCAAGGCTCCGTTGACTGTATACGAGCGTGGACTGGTCCGGTTCGACGACGCAACAAATCAATTCCAACACGTAAAACGATTCGAACTCGACGCGCCACTGTTTCCCGGAGGTCACCCACTGTTGCATTCGGAAAACGGCAAGCCGTATGTCTATTTCGCCCATCCTTATACGTTGATTCGGGTACCGGCTACGGTCGAATCCTTTCAGGATTTGGCGAAATACGAAACTTTCACATATCTAAGAAATGGGAGCCGGAAGAGTTCGGTCCAAGTCGAACGAGATGCAGACGGCAAACTTGTCTACGGTTGGAAATCTGACACGACGCCGTTGACCTCCAAACTTGAAAAACGGTTGATTGAGGATTCGTCGATCACGCCCGATGAAGGCCTGTTGCAGACCGAGGACATCGAAACTGGAAAACCAATCACGCTCCACGGTGGTTCAGTTTACTGGAACAACTATCGTCAACGCTGGATCATGATTGCGGTAGAGAGTTTTGGAACATCACTTTTGGGCGAAGTTTGGTTTTCAGAATCCGATTCGTTAACGGGACCATGGCCGGTGGCGCGGAAAATCGTAACGCACGACAAGTACAGTTTTTACAATCCCAAACAACACCCAATGTTCGACGACGACCAGGGACGTTACATCTACTTCGAAGGCACCTATACCAACATGTTTTCCGGCAACCCTGATCGCACACCGCGCTACAACTACAACCAGATCATGTACAAACTCGATGTGGCCGATCCACGACTGAAGCTGCAGCCAAAATAATTGCCTGCTATTTGAATCCACCAAATTTTGGCAATAACCTTCCGGTCTTGTTCATGTAATTGCGGTATTCGTCACCGAACTCATCCAACATCATCGCCTCTTCGCGAGGAACGCGTTGAGCGTACAGAACAATCACCCCGCTCCAGCACAGTCCAACAAACCAGTTGGACGAGATCAACAACATGGCCATCATGAAGAGCATGCCGGACGTGTAAATCGGATGACGGATCCATCGGTAAGGACCCGTTTGTACCAAAGTGTGTTGCTCTCGGACTCGCAAGGTTGGGCTGAAGTTTTCACCAAGATGGTGGTCTGACCATGCAAGGAGAGCAAGCGAACCAAGGCCGAACGCAACGCCGATCCAGCGTAACCAATCTGCCATGTCAAGCTTTGCCCATTCAATCCATTGCGGCAACAGTGCGTATACGACAACCGAAAGAGACCACGACACACCCATTGAATACAAAATTGCCGTGTCAATGCGGTTTTTTTTGTATCCCTCTCGCTGCCCGCTTTGATCGCAAAGTTTTTGCGTACGCCAACGAATCATCTTCATTGACAGTAACATCAATAGGGCCAAAACCCGATATGTCAGTTCATTGGTCATTTAGTATCTACTACGATTTGGCAAACCGTTGGGGCAAATCCATTTTGATCAGCAGCCATTTTAGCACTTCCGCGAACAGAACATCGGCAATTTACGCTTGGGAAGCTCCGCTAGGGAAAGTGCAGGGGGTGCATTTGTTACAAATCTTGTCGTATGACTTCATCGTTTGACGTTAAGAGTAACAAGAGGCGTAAGCAGGTGTTCCATCGCCCAATCGCGAAATGATCGAAG
>CAMYNE010000500.1 GCA_947259675.1 uncultured Pirellulaceae bacterium | reverse complement strand
AACCCGGGCGTGCGTGAATTTGAGTTGTTCCCAAAGCAGTGCGGCTCGTTTTGTACCGAGTTGACCAAACCCCTCCGATTCAATCAGGGTTTTCGTTTGCGGGCCATAGTAAAGTAGTTCTTCGAGTGCTGTACTCGATTCATCTAAAGGTTGATTTGCGAACTCGGCTAGCAGATCTTTGAAATGGCTCGACGACAACTCTTCGGTCGGATGACGGCTGGCAGCACAACCCGAGGCACAGATCAAATCACCATGCGGTTCGAACTCGGCATTGCGATCGTGTTCAAATACTGTTGAGACGTCGTGAAGCCCGGGTCCCAACCACGTATCGCTTGTTGCTTGCAAAGCCGGCATTTGTCCAGGTAGCCGAATCGGCGGAACAAGTCCTTGTTCGTTTTCCCGATCGAGCGGCAATTCAATTTTGTCTCGCTTCAGGTCGTTTGTATTCTTGGCCGGCAACGGCCGCTCAAACCGGTTTTGATCCTCGATTTCAGAACTTGGCGGACCGAACACCAATCTGGCGAGATAACCGAGACTTAGTCCGATCAGGATCAGTAAAAATCTCGATTTGAATAGCTGGAATTTCATAGGCGGCTAACTGTCCAATGGGGCAACATCAAGTCCGACGAGTTAAACAACCGGCGAGTTCCAAGGTTTTGATGTCTGCCAATAATTTTAATGGTTTTTGCGGGAAAGGAAACATTGGTCACTGCTCGGGAGATGATAGTATCTTTGAATTCTGTTGATCTGCTAAAATGTAGGCAAACAGTTGAGGATACCTTGATCAAAACAGCCAGCCTAATCTGTCTTTCAGTTTTTTTTGCCTGCGGCCAACTCTTGGCGTGGCAAGGGGTTGGCGATGAATCTCAACGCCCAGTGGTCGAGCAAGATGAATTGCCGAGCGGAGCCATTTGGCGAATTGGCGAGGTTGGGCCGTCTTCTGGCAATAACGGCTATTACCATTTGTCGTACTCGCCCGATTCGCATTTCCTGGCGACACGAAATCGCGACAACTTTGTGACGATTTACAACGTTGTTACGCGGAAGGAGCTGTGTCAGCTTGAAGGCGGCGATGGTCTGATCAGCTGTATTGATTTTTCGCTCGACTCAAAGTTTTTTCTGACAACCGCTGCTGGCGAAGACGAGAGGGTCAAAGTCTGGAACACGCAAACGGGCAAACTGGAGTCGGAATTCGGCTCAAATGCATCGCTTGCTTATTTTTCACCCAATGGGAACAGAGTCATTTGTTTAGCGGAAAAATATTTGGAAACTTACACGTTTCCGGGCGGCGAAAAAATAGATTCCGTGAAATGGCGAAGCCAAAACAACGTTCGGCGGCAAACGATGTCACGAGACGGCCGGCTGGTTGTCGTCTCGACGGTGTTGAATAACCGACTAAATCAAGTCCAAATTTTGGATTTGGAAAACAAGTCGCGAACGATTCTCGATGGACCGACGGAAGAGATCAAAAAAATCTCGATTTCACAAAACGGTCTGTGGGTCGCCGCCAGCTACTCGCGAGATCCGAAGATCCGGCTCTGGGATCTGAGAGACCCACACAACGAGAAGTTTGTGCTGGCCAAACAAAAGCAAACGGTTCAGTCGTTGTCGTTTTCCGCAGACGGGCGATTTTTGGTCTCAACCAGTTGGGACAACACCGCGGTGGTCTGGGATATCCTGACTCGAGAACCGGTAGCTCATTTCCAGGGCCACCAGGCGAACGTCAATTCTTCGGCATTCTCACCGTTGGATTTGACCTTGGCGACCGGTGCATCGGGAATCAAAGACAGTTCCGTCCTCGTGTGGGATCTTAAGTCGCATCTATTTCCAGAACGGGAGATCCCGAAAGCGTTCGATTCGTTTGAGGTGATTTGGAATGAACTGGGAAGTAATTTTCCCGCGCAGTCTTTCATGGCCGTTCAGGCGATTGTCCAAAATGGCGACCAATTCGTTGAGCATGTCTCGAGCAAAATAGGTGTGGAGTTGCAGGGTAACAGTCATGATGAAATCAAAAAATGGATCGCGGAGCTTGACAGTCCTAAATACAAGATTCGCGAAGCGGCAACGCAGAAATTGCTGGCTGCCAGAGGCATTGCGGATCCTCTGCTTCATGAAGCATTGATCGATCCACCTTCGACGGAAGTCAAATATCGGATCACTCTGATTTTGCGACAGCCGATCATGCGACCGAAGATCAATTTCGATCAACTGCGGCGTCTGCATCGTTCCGTTTTTGCTTTGGAGCTAATCGGCAGTCTTAAATCGGTCGAAGTCTTAACTGCAATTGCCGGCGGTCACGCCAATATTGACGTTGCTCGCGATGCTTCTGATGCACTCACCCGAATCCAAGTGCGTTGAATCGTCGATTGGGATGTGTCGTCTGTTTTAGATGCCGTGTGTATTTGCGATCTAAAAAAATCGCCAGGACCTGTTGACCCATAGGAATGGCGCGGGATGACTGAAGAATCAAAAGAACGATTTAGGTAACCATCCATCCCGCCTTGGGAATGGAGGAATGTGAAATAAGCATGTTCCCGGGTTCTTTAGGCTATCACGAACTAATCGTAATCTCAGCTTGTCGTCCCAGATTTCCGCCGGGACAAGCCCGCAATGGAGAGCCAATTTTTCCCGGCATCGTTTGGTAGCCTGTCAATTGTCGCTCCGTCCGTGAGCCGAGGTTGAAGGTGAGGCTCACGCCGCGTAAACGCGGGTGCTTCTTTGAACGCACGCAGAATTTTTTTCTAGCAAACACTATCTAGGTTGAAGGTGAAACTCACGCCGCGTGAACGCAGGTGCTTCTGTGGCATGGCGCAGTGTCCTGTAAATTGATATAGGTCCGTTTTGCGGGATGGACAATCCACTGGGGAGTCTGTGAGAAATGCGGGCCACGATTCGCGGTCTAAAATTACGTCGACAAAACCTGATCCAATACCATCACGAGTCGTTCCGCATCGGCTTTAGTGAAGACCATCGGCGGCTTGAATTTAATCACGTTTTCATAAGGCCCGTCGGTGCTCAAGAGGATGCAATGTTCTCGCATTTGGTTGACAAGTTCGATACCTAAAAAGAGTCCACTTCCACGAACGTCGCCGATGAGGGTGTGTTTTTCGGCGAGCTTTTGCAAATGTTTGATCAGCCAATCCCCCAGCTCTTTTGCATGCTCCTGCAATTCCTGCTTTTCAATTACATTCAGGACGGCGTACCCGATGGCACACGAAACGGGATTGCCGCCAAACGTATTAAAATATTCCATCCCATTGTCAAAGGCGTTGGCGATTTCTCGCGTGGTCACCACGGCGGCTAAAGGATGTCCGTTCCCCATGGGTTTGCCCATCGTCACAATCTCGGGAACGACGTCTTGTTGTTGAAAGCCCCAGAAATGAGTTCCGACTCTGCCAAATCCAACTTGAACTTCATCGGCGACACACACCCCTCCCTGTTCTCGGATAAACGGATAGAGTTCGCTTAAGTAGCCCGATGGTAGAGGGACTTGCCCTCCGCAGCCCAACATTGATTCGGCAAAAAAAACACCGATCTGCCGACCTTCTGCCAACGCCGACTCAATCACCGAACGGGCAACCTGGGCGTATTTGGTTCCGCATTTCGGGTCGTCCGTTTTGAAGGCGCCTCGAAAACCATCCGGAATCGGAGCGACGTGCACGTGGTCTGGTTTGCCGGATCCGCCAGCGTGATTAAATTTGTAAGGACTGATCTCGATCAATGAGGAAACGTGTCCGTGATAGGCATGATTGATGACGACACAATCGTGGTTTCCGGTAAATGTCCGCGCCAGTCGTAAAGCCAGGTCGTTTGCTTCGCTGCCCGAATTGACAAAGTAGCAGACTTCCAAGGCTGGCGGCAGCGTGACCGTTAACCGTTCGGCCAAATGCACAATGTTCTCGTGCAAATAACGCGTGTTTGTATTGAGCAGGGCCATCTGTCGCATCGCCGCTTCGACCACCTTGGGATGGCAGTGGCCGACATGGCAGACGTTGTTGACGCAGTCGAGATACGTCAAATCGGACGAGTCGAACAGGTATTGTCCTGTTCCCCGAACGATATGCAGCGGACGCTCGTAGGCCAGGCTTAACGACGGTCCCAGATATTTGTTTCGCGATGCCAGGATTGCGGTGGCAGAAACCGGAGCAGGAAACATTTCTTCGTCGATTGTCGTTTGCGACTGACGGCAAATCTCCGTAAACGTTTTTCTGACTTCGACTGGGTTGAATTCGGCAAGCCTGGCCAGCAATTCCCACGCGGGGTTTTCGGAGATCGCGAGGTATTCATTGGCAGGCCGCAACCGTTTTTGCTCAACCGCCATGCAGACGCTTTGGCAAAGTCGCATACAGACAAGCGGAAACAACACGGACAACTCCTGCTCGTTGAGTTGACGAATCGCGTGATAGCCAGCGACAACCCTGGTCGCGGAAGCGATTGGGTCGGGTTTGCCAAGCATGACGTATGCCAGGCAGATGGCCAGATCATTGATCGACGTCGAAAACAACATGTCCCCAAAATCGATGATGCCCAATTCCAGATCGCCCAATTCATTCGTATGGACCAAGATGTTGTAGTCGTTGACATCGTTGTGAACGACGGACTCAGGAAGTCCCCCGATTCTCGATTCGATATCATGATAATGGCACAGGAATAACCCCAACAGCTCTCGTTTTTTCGCGTCGCTAATTTCGTCAATCGTGTTCGCGATGATCCGCGGTGCG
>CAMYNE010000499.1 GCA_947259675.1 uncultured Pirellulaceae bacterium | reverse complement strand
TAGCGCAGGTTTACCTTTTACAAGATGCACATTCTCTTTACCGGTGTCTAGATCATAGTGCGAAAGTAGTGCGTTCAAACCTTTCCTATGATGTTCTTCACGATTCTGCAACAATAACTCGAGTTCATTGTCAGGAATTCGTCCCCGCGTTGGGCGGATTGACTAAAAACTCATTGATTTTCTGGCGGTTGTATCTTTTTGGTTCTGGCGATCAGGTTGGCGACGGGATATCATTTTTGCAACTACTGTTTCTCAGCCTTGCATTGAAATACGCAAAAAAAATGGCAGCAACCGCACTTGCAGCAACTGCACCACAACAAAACCTTTACGAAAACGTCCTCGAACGATTCGATAGAGCAGCCGACCTGATTAAGCTCGATCCGAATATCCGAGTAATCCTGGCCAATTCCAACAACGAATTGAAAGTGAACTTTCCGGTTAAACTGGATAGCGGAAAAGTCGAAGTCTTCAAGGGTTATCGAATTCAACACAACAATGCGCTCGGCCCGTACAAGGGCGGTCTGCGTTTTCACCCGGCGGTCAACACAGACGAAGTTCGCGCGCTGGCTGCCTGGATGACTTGGAAAACGGCAATCGCGGGAATTCCATACGGGGGAGCGAAGGGCGGAATCCAGTTCGACCCGTCCAACTATTCCGATTCAGAACTTGAAAGAATTACACGTCGGTTTACATTCGCTCTTGGCGATAACATTGGTCCGGAATACGACATTCCGGCTCCCGACGTAAATACGAACGCTCAAATCATGGCCTGGATTCTGGATACTTACCTTTCAACGATGCCTCCACACGAGCGGCAGAGGTGTACCCACGTCGTGACTGGCAAACCAATCCTTTCTGGTGGAAGCGAAGGGCGTGAAAAGGCGACGGGGCAGGGTGTTGTAAACTTGATCGAGCTCTGGGCCAGGGATCAAGACTTCGCGGTGAATGCATCGACTTACTTCGTTCAAGGGTATGGAAATGTCGGTTCATGGGTCGCCCGCTTACTCGAACCCAAAGGCGCAGTATTGGTTGCGGTCGAAGACGCATCGTGTGCGATTACTAATCCAAATGGCCTTGACGCACAGGCGTTGACCAAACATGTCGAAGCAACAGGAGCAATCAAAGGATTTGCGGGGAATTATTCGGAGGTCGACCATGCGACGTTCATGAGTACGCAAGCCGACTTTTTTATTCCCGCGGCGTTGGAAGGTCAAATCACGGCGGAAACCGCGCCGGACCTGAATGTAAAAGTTGTCTTTGAAGCCGCCAACGGTCCCACCGATCCAGATGGCGGTCGAATCCTCCGCGAGCGTGGGATCGATGTGTTGCCGGATATCCTTTGCAACTCCGGCGGCGTCATTGTCAGTTACTTTGAATGGCTCCAAAACAAACGAAGCGAGTTCTGGGAAATCGAAAAAGTCGACGGGAAACTGCTGGCGAAGCTTTCCCATGCCTACGACAACGTCCGCGCGGCAGCGGCTGAATTCGACTGTGACTGGCGTACCGCAGCCTACGTCGTCGCCCTTCGTCACCTCGAACGCGTCTACAAAGAACGCGGCATTTTCCCGTAATCTGCACGTCGGTCTCTCCGAACCAATGTCTTATTGAGTTCGACTGGGCCGTACTGAAAAAACAGTCTCCAATTGTTCCCACTTCAATGGGATTCTGCGGCGTAATCGCTCAACCTTACAGGCTGTCGCCGCGGCCCCCAATCACCTGGTGTTGCCTCAAATCGGCCCGGCAATCTGGTTTGGCACTTTGAACATTTTTGATCCACCAGATTCCAATTCGTCAGCTGGTACCAGTCGCGTCCGATCAGCAGTTGTCCACAATCATGACAATAGGTACTGTCGCACGCCGGGTCGTGAACGTTTCCGACGTAGGCATAACAAACGCCGTTTTTGATCGCGATATCACGAGCTCTACGCAGAGTTTCAGGTGGAGTCGGCGGAAGATCAAGCATGCGAAAGTCAGGATGAAACGCAGAGAAATGCAACGGGACGTTTTCTCCCAATTTATCGACCACCCAAGACGTCAGCTTTTCCAATTCGGTGGACGAATCGTTCAGGCCGGGTATCAACAAGGTTGTGATTTCAATCCAGACATTGGTCTGATGTTTCAAATAGACCAACGTATCCAACACGGGATCCAATCGGGACGCACAGACATTTTTGTAGAACTCGTCACTGAACGCCTTTAAGTCGATGTTCGCAGCATCCATGTGGCGATAAAACTCGGCTCGAGGCTCAGGGCAAACCTCGCCTGCCGTCACGGCCACGGCCTTGATCGAACGTTCCCGACACGCGTCGGCAACGTCGATTGCGTATTCGTGAAAGATAACCGGGTCGTTATAGGTGAATGCAACACTGCGGCAGCCCAACGCTTCAGCCGCTTTGGCGATGGTTTCTGGCTGAGCCTGATCGGCCAGCGTGTCAATTTCGCGCGATTTGCTGATATCCCAATTCTGACAGAACTTACAGCCGAGATTGCAGCCAGCGGTGCCGAACGAAAGCACTGGTGATCCAGGAAGGAAGTGATAGAGCGGTTTTTTCTCGATTGGATCGATGCAATAACCGCTGGAACGCCCGTACGTGGTCAACACAATCTGGTCATTTTGACGAGCTCGCACGAAGCAGAATCCCCGTTGGCCTTCGTGGAGTTTGCAAAAACGTGGACATAGATCGCACTGCACTCGACCATCGTCCAGTCGGTGCCAATATTTCGTAGGAACTGTCCACTGTGAATCATCGTGCTTGGTAATTGGCATGGATCGTCAATCAGCGGGTTGCGCTTTAGAATAAATGAAGTCTTTATCCAACCCTCAGGGCGAGGAGGCTTGTTTTGAATATTATCCGGCCCCCAGCAGTGGCGGGAAAGTTCTACCCGCAGAATCCGCGCAAATTGGAAAATGACGTACGGCACATGTTGGATGCCGCCAACGTTGTCGAATGCCAGCCCAAGATTTTGATCGCACCGCATGCCGGGTACGAGTTTTCTGGACCCATTGCTGCTTCGGCCTTTAAGACTTTGGAATCGCGGAGGGCCATGATTCAGCGGGTCGTCATTCTGGGGACCTGCCACAC
>CAMYNE010000498.1 GCA_947259675.1 uncultured Pirellulaceae bacterium | reverse complement strand
TTCGAGATTCCTCAAGCTGAAATGTACGGCGAGTTCTTTGACATCCCCCAGCCGGACGAGTTAATCTTTATCAGCTGGTTCGAAGGCGGGGAAGTCTTTCGATCAGGTTGTACCTGGCGACGCGGAAAAGGCAAAGTCTTTTATTTCCGGCCTGGGCACGAGACGTATCCCATCTACCATCAACTCGAAATTAAGCGCGTATTGGCAAATGCCGTTCAATGGGCCACGCCGAGTGGGTCGGAATATTTTGGCGAAGCTCGGGAGATTCGGGATTCCAAACGCGATTGAGGTCGTTAAAGGCTTTCGACAGGATAATTTGGGACAGGATAATTGGTTCTTGTTATGCCGATTGAATGTACAGAGAAAATTCGTGCGGCGACGCGAGAAGAATTTTATCAGATAGATCAGCGCCTTTTGGGTGTAGCTTATGACGTCCAAAATCAATTCGGTCGATTTCTGAACGAGCGACTTTATCAAAACGAAATTTCAGAAAGGTGTACCGATCTTTTTGGGCTGGAGCTCGTCCAAGAAATGGAAATTCGCGTCAGCTTTCGTGATTTCGTTAAGGAGTATTTTGTCGATCTGTTGGTAAATCAAAGCGTTCCAATTGATACCAAAACAGTGGAGAAACTAACGCAAGCACATGAGGCTCAGCTTTTGAATTATCTGTTTCTTACACAGACTCGTCACGGCTCGCTGATCAACCTGCGATCGCCGAGTGTGAAAAGAAGGTTTGTTTCAACCACGCTTACTCTGGAGGAACGACAAAAGTTCACGGTGAACAAAATTGGATGGCGAGCACTCACTCCCGAGTTCGAACAGTTGCAAATCTTGTAGATTGCATTGCTGCGTGAGTGGGGAGCGTTTCTCGATTTCAGGCTTTATCGCGAAGCACTCACCCATTTATTGGGCGGTGCAGACAATGTCATCAAAAGAATTCCTGTTCGTTCCCAAGGTAGAGTGATAGGCAATCAAGAAGTTCACATGTTAACGGACGACTTTGCGTTCGCAGTGTCAGCGATAAAGACCGGTCGTCCCGGAATGCTCGACCACCAGCGCCGATTCCTCAACCACACGCACTTACACGGTATCGCATGGATAAAATTCCCAGTCGATTGGCGGTTGCGACGGTTTGTTCCTGATCCAGCACGATGGTCTTTTCAGCCTCGATCGCAAGAATTTTGCCGCCGGCATTATGGATGGTTTCGATTGTGCCAACACCGATCGTCGGAACGTCAAATCGCATGTCTTGATTTGGTTTGGCAACTTTGACAACCGTGAACCCGCCGCCGGCGCACAGCTGACCGGCTCGTTTGATGCATTCGTCTGTACCTTCAATTGCTTCTACCGCCATCACGACCCTGTCTTTGACGACGACGCTTTGGCCAATATCAAATCGTCCCATTTCTCTAGCCATTTTCCAACCAAATTGAATGTCTTTGATCTCATTTGGGGATGGGCCATATTTGGTTAACGTTCCGTTCGACACGAGTAACTCCGGTGCGTAGTCAGTGGCGGGCAAAAACTTGATGCCACGCTTATCAAAGTAATTGGTAATTAACCCTAACATCGTATCGTCGCGCCGGTCGCTGTTCCTGGTAACATATACGGAAAAGAAACAACGCATAAAACCGAGATCGGGTAGATGGCGAATCAGGGCAAACTTTTCAAACAAAATCGTTTTAAAAATCTTGCCTGCCATCGTCGCATTATTGCATCCCCTGCGGCGAAAATATCGAGCCTGCGCGCCAGTTTTCGCTAAACCGGAGATTCTGAAATCGTCACAGATTTCAGCCAGCACCGGGTCAGCGTGACCACGAACGCCAATACAATAGACTTGAAATCCCTGTTGCTTCAAGGCTTTGGCCACTACGATGGGAAAACGGCCCCAACCTGCGACCAAGCCGATTTTCTTTGCTGTTGTTACAGAGTTCGACACGCTCATCAGGCTGCATCACTGTGGGCGGAAAATTGGGAGGCCTGTTGTTGAAGTTCTTCGATTTGTTGAGTTAGCTTTTTCAGCTGTTTGCGCATTTCTGGTAGTTTTGCATGAACCGCCGTCAGTTGAAAAAACTTCTTTACTGGTATTGCCGGCGCGCCAGCAAGGACTTGGTTTTCTTCGATGTCTTTCATTACTCCTGCTTTGGCGATCAACGTGACGTTGTTACCAATGTCAATGTGATCCCCAATCCCAACTTGGCCCGCCATGACAACGTGATCGCCGGTGGTGCAACTTCCTGCGATACCAACTTGAGAACAAAGCAGATTATGTTTGCCAATCTGGCAATTGTGGCCAATCATGACCTGATCATCCAGCTTCGAACCATCGCCTATGACGGTCGGCTCATAAGTTCCACGGTCTATCGTTGAGTTAGCTCCAATCTCAACATCGCAGCCAATCACAACATTGCCAAGTTGCGAAGTAAGTTGGTGTTCGCCATTTTGGGTTTTGTAGCCAAATCCGAACGCGCCCAAAACCACTCCCGCATGAATAATGGCCCGGTCGCCAACGATCGTGTTGGCATATAACGTGGCCGAAGGATAGATGCGAACGTGGGAACCGATTCTCGAGTTTTCAAGTATTGTCGCGTTGGGGAAGATCACGGTCCCACAACCAATCTCGACACGATCGCCGATAAATGCTCCAGGATGGATGTCGACATCTTCAGCGATGATGGCCGATGAGCTGACCATTGCTTGCGGGCTAATGCCGATTCGAGTGTGCTTTGCCAGCGGTCGAAAGTGGCGAACAATTTGTGCGAATGCGGCTTCGACATCGTCAACTTGAATGGTCGGTTTTTTGTCAGTCAAAAGACCTGTTTTGACGACGGCGGCGGTGGCGTTGCTGGATAGAAATTCTTCGAGGTATTTTTCCGTGGATACGAACGTGATATCACCTGTACCGGCGCGTGAAATCGACGCCGCATCGGTGATTTCTGTTTGCGGATCTCCAACCAGAATTCCTGAAACGAGTTTAGATAGCTCGTCCAATCTCATCATGGTTCAGGCATCCTTTCCTGAAGTTAGAACACTGGATATTGTGGATAATAGGATGTGATAGCGAAACTTGTCAAAACCACCAAGACCGATTGAACTTGATAGCATCTTGCCGTCTTAGACGGCTGTTGGAGGCACTGTTACGGACACAACCAGTTCGAGCTATATGCCTAGCCGTTGTCGGTCGGAAGACCTCGGAATCACCCGCCTGACTGAGTTTGGTTCACCAGTCAGTGGCGAGACTTTGCGGAATTGCTTTGAACACTCGCTCCAGTCTTCCAGTATTGCCTTGGCGCATCGACTGTCGGTTTTGGTCTGAAATTCCACAATCAGTTCTTTGAGTCGAAAAATCTCGTCATGATTCAAACTGACGATTTCGACGGTCTGCTGGTTGCACAAACGGTCAAGCACTGAATCAGGGTCAAGCACGAACGCTTCCCCGCCGGTCATGCCTGCAGCAAAATTGTTTCCGATCGAACCGAGAATGACAGCTGTGCCTTTGGTCATGTATTCGCAGCTGTGATCACCGCAACCCTCGACGACAGCGATGGCGCCGGAATTACGAATGCAAAATCGTTCGGCAACGATCCCGGACGCAAAAAACTTTCCGCCGGTTGCACCGTACAAAACGGTGTTGCCTGCAATTACGTTCTGGCTACTTTCGAATTTGGCATTGTCGAGTGGACGAATGATGATTTCTCCGCCAGACATTCCCTTGCCGACGTAGTCGTTGGCTTCGCCGCTTAAGCGAATCGTGATCCCGCTGCAGAGAAATGCTCCGAGACTTTGCCCAGCCGTTCCTGTGATGTTAAGTTGGATCGAATCGGACGGCAAACCCGTCTTTCCATGTCGAGTCGCGATGAAGCCGGAAATTCGTGTGCCAATGTTGCGATCGGTGTTGCAAACTTCAAACTCAAAATTTCTCGGCAAATTCGCACTTTTTGGATACAAGACCTGGTCGAGCAGCGAATCATCAAAAGATGTTAGAGGCTGATTGACGGCGTACTTTTGAGTTGTCGTTTTTTCTGCGACGAATGCCGGCTTCTGTTCAACAGCAAAAACGGGCGACAGATCCAGGCCAAATGTCTTCTTGTTTGATTTATCTTTCTGGAATTCAAGAAGGTGCGTTTGACCCATCAACTGGTCCATCGTTGCATACCCCAGTTGCGCGAGCAACCGCCGACATTCAG
>CAMYNE010000497.1 GCA_947259675.1 uncultured Pirellulaceae bacterium | reverse complement strand
GAACAGGCCCAATCGAATTTGCAAAAGCAAATGGATGTGATTGCCGGAATGCGCGAGTCGGCGCCCAAACCCGGTGAGGTTTCGAAAAACCTGTTGCCAATGGTCGACGCCAAGTCGAATACTGACTCGTTTGATCCGGTTAAGGCGAAGTTTTTGCGTTTCACCATCCTTCGAACCAACCAATCCGAGCCCTGTCTTGATGAACTGGAAATCTATTCCACGGATCTTAACCAAAACATCGCGTTGGCTTCCTCAGGAAGTTCCGCCACTTCGTCCGGCGACTACGCCAACAACCCGAAACACAAATTGGAACATATCAACGACGGAAAACTGGGCAACAACTTTAGCTGGATCTCGAATACCGACGGCGGCGGCTGGGTTCAGATTGAATTCCCGGAGTCAATGAAAATCGATCGAGTCGTCTGGGGACGTGACCGTGAAGGAAATTACTCTGACAGATTGGCGATCGACTATTCCATCATTATTTCATCCGACGGCAGAGACTGGCAAGAAGTATCCAGCTCATCCGGCCGCCAACCCTATTTGATCGATGGAGCGGAACCGGAAAACGCATTTGTTTCGCGGCTGTCCGCAGACAACGCCGCTCGCGCGAAACAGGTTCTCGCAGAAATCAAACGACTTCGAGAAGAAGTCAAAAGCCTGGAGCAAACGATTCCCGTCGGCTATGTCGGCAAGTTTAAGACGCCCGAAGTCATTCGGCGATTATATCGAGGCGAACCCCAGTTGCCGCGCGAAGAAGTATCGCCCGACTCGCTGACCGTGATGGGAACACTGGGACTGGAAAACGACTCGCTGGACCAGACTCGGCGTTTGAAACTGGCGCATTGGATCGCCTCGGAGGACAATCCGTTAACGGCTCGAGTGATTGTCAACCGTGTTTGGCACTATCATTTTGGTCGTGGCATTGTTTCCACGCCCAGCGACTTTGGCAAAAACGGAACAAGCCCTTCGCATCCCGATCTTCTGGATTGGCTTGCTAAGCGGTTTATCGAAAACGATTGGTCGCTCAAATGGCTACATCGGGAAATCCTGTTATCGAGCACCTATCGGCAATCCAGTCGCCCGCGATCCGATGCCATTGCCAAGGATGCGGGATGCAAGTTGTTGTGGAGGTTTCCGCCGCGACGTTTGGAAGCGGAAGCGATTCGCGATTGCGTCTTGCAACTATCGGGCAAGTTGAATCCAAAGCCGGGCGGACCTGGATTCTTGTTGTTTGAGATAGATCGAGAAAACGTCCATCACTATTTTCCGCTCGAAAAATTTGAACCGGAACATTTCAGGCGGATGATTTATATGACCAAGATTCGCCAGGAACAGGATGAAGTCTTTGGCGTGTTTGACTGTCCAGACGGAGGGCAAACCATTCCGGATCGAAGCCGATCGACGACGGCGTTGCAGGCTCTCAATTTGCTCAACAGTCAATTTATGCTTGAGCAAGCTGGCTACCTTGCCATTCGGTTAAAAGAGACGTCGGGCAATCGTGCCGAAGATCAAATACGCTTTGCGTTTGAGCTGGCGTTTTCGCGCCAGCCAAGCGAGGCGGAACTGGAAGACGCACTAGGACTTGTCGAACAACATGGCTTGGAAGCGTTTTGCCGAGCCTTGTTGAACGCCAATGAGTTTTTGTTTGTGAGCTAATTATGCCCAAAGAAATCAACGCTCCTTGCTTACTCAATCGTCGGACGTTTTTGGCGAACACGTCGACGGGGCTGGGCAGCATCGCGTTGGCTCAGCTTCTTGCTTCGCAAAATTTGTTGCTTGGAGCAGACGACAAATCACCGATTCGGCCCGTTATAGATTCGGAACACGCAAACCGGGCGCGAGCACCTCATTTTGCGCCGGCTGCGAAAAACGTCATCGTTATTTTTTGCGCCGGCGCATGTAGCCAGATCGACACGTTCGACTACAAGCCTGAACTGATTCGCATGCATGGCAAGCCGATGCCAGGCGAAAAGGTGATCACGTTTCAGGGAGGCCAAGGCAACCTGCAAAAAAGCCCGTGGGATTTCAAACCAAGAGGCGAAAGCGGCAAGATGGTCTCAACACTTGTCGATCATTTGGGCGAATTGGCCGACGACATGTGCTTTATTCATTCGTTAACGGGCAAGACGAACACCCACGGTCCGGGTGAGAATTTTATGTCGACCGGTTTTACACTAGACGGTTTTCCCAGTATGGGAGCCTGGGTGACTTATGCGTTGGGCAGCGAAAACGAAAACTTGCCTGCTTTTGTCGCCATTCCCGACCCTCGCGGCACGCCCCAATCAAGCGTCAACAATTGGGGGCCCGGCTTCTTACCTGCCGTTTTTCAAGGAACGGACTTTAATGCCTCCAAACCGATTCGCAACTTGGCGCGACCAGACGGAATTCCTGTCAACCGCGACCTTGCCACACGGGAGTTTCTCAAACGTTTGAATGAAAGGCATCTTGCCCGGTTCCCAGGTGACACCGAATTGTCGGCTCGGATCGCGAGCTACGAATTAGCGGCCAAAATGCAACTCAGCGTTCCGGAAATCAGCGACTTGTCGACCGAGCCCAATCACATTTTGAGCATGTACGGTGCCGATGATGCGGAGAACGGACTCAAGTCCGGATTTGCTCGCAACTGCATTCTGGCGAGGCGACTGATCGAAAACGGTGTCCGTTTCGTACAACTGTTTAACGGTGCCTATCAGACCGGCGGTGAAGGAACGAGTAACTGGGATGGACACAAATTCCTGAAAAAACAGTACGACATTCACGGCCCGATCCTGGACCAACCCGCGGCAGCATTGTTGAAAGATCTCAAACAGCGAGGATTGCTGGACGAAACGCTGGTCGTGTGGTGTACCGAGTTTGGTCGGATGCCGACATTTCAGCAAGGCGCCAGCGGCCGCGACCACAATCCGGCTGGCTTTACCGCCTGGATGGCAGGCGCCGGAGTCAAGCAGGGTTTTACATACGGGGCGACAGACGAATTCGGATACAAGGCGGTTGAGAATATCACAACCGTTTACGATTTTCACGCAACGATTCTGCATTTGTTGGGACTTGATCACCAACGCCTGAGTTTCTACCACAATGGAATCGA
>CAMYNE010000496.1 GCA_947259675.1 uncultured Pirellulaceae bacterium | reverse complement strand
AACTTGTTTGATCTTGGTCATTTTGCTTGTAGTGGTTGATGCGATCTTTTTTGGAGTCAAGTTGCCAGACGTCAGAACCTGCAAACCGGATTCGTGAGCGTGGCTGGTTCGTGAGAATTAAGCCTGAGTCTCACCCGTCTGAATTCTCACGAATCCAGCTACGATGTGTCAACAGTCAGAACCAATAGGACGGTTCACAATCCGTCTTGCATGTCGACCGTTTGTCGCAACGTGGCGGATATGGTCTCCGACTCAGGAAAACGCTAAACTCTGATGTCTTGTGAACGAACATCATCCAAACAGTTGAAAATCGAGTATGTTGCAACTCAAAAAAGGCCTTCGACTTGAATGCCTCAGGCAACCGTTCAAAGAGGCATTGGCTACGGCGTCTCGACTTGGTGCGGATGGAGTAGAAATCAATGGCCGGTCACAACTGCGTCCAGCCGAAATGTCGAGGACGGCTGTTCGCCATCTTGCGAAGACACTTGCGGATCTAAATCTGAAGATTTGCGCTATCCATTTTCCGACTCGCCGGGGATACGATGTGCTGGAAGATCTTGATCGCCGAATTGATGCCACGAAGGCTGCGATGACGATGGCCTATGAACTGGGAACCAACGTGGTGATCAATCAAATCGGAGCCGTGCCGGATGATCCACAATGTGATCGCTGGGTAACAATGGTTCAAGCTTTGACCGATCTAGGAAACCATGCGCAAAAAGCTGGTGCTTGGTTGGTGGCTCAAACTGGCAGTGAGGATGGCGAAACTCTGAGAGGCCTGATTGATGCGCTTCCGCCGATGGCATTGGGAGTCGATTTTGATCCTGGCGAACTGCTGATCAACGGTTATTCGGTTAATGACTCGATGAAATTTCTCGGTCCGCACGTGATGAGTTTTCGAGCTCGTGACGCTGTTCGCGATCAGGGCAGGGGACTGGCAGTACAGCTGGGACGTGGAAGTATCGAGTGGGCACCCCTCTTGGGAATGCTGGAAGAACACGAATATCAGGGCTACGTTACGGTTGATCGCCAGACCGATGGAGATCCTGTCGAGGAATGCGGGCAGTCATTGGAATTTTTGACGAACATGTTTGAGTAGAGTGTAGTTGCAATTGTCCCAATTGCAGAGACACCATGTGATGCTCAAAACAATTGGGACAATTGTTACGACACTATGCCCACAGTTATTTTGTCCTGTTTGCCACTAATCAACGACTTAAACCGCGACTTCGCCAATTTTAGGCCAACACGGTTTTGCTGGCTTGTCCCGGGAATTCTCTCACATAACGAGGAACCGCGTAGCCTGGCAACGCCGCCCGCAATTCGGCAATCAACTGTTTGCCGCGTTCGATCGAGACCTCAAAATGGGCAGCGCCAAAAACTTTGTCGAGTTGATGAAGATAGTAGGGCACCACTTGGCATTCGATCAACCGTTTGCTTAGTTGAATGAGCGCCTCTGCATTATCATTCACGCCCCGCAGCAAGACCGATTGATTGAATAACAGTATGCCGGATTTTGCCAGCCGCGCAAGCGACGACTCGACGTGCTGGTCGATTTCCTGAACGTGGTTGATGTGGACAACGACGATCAGTTGCAATCGCGTCGAGGTCAACGTATCAAGCAGCTCATCCGTGACGCGCTGAGGCACGACAATCGGCAGCCGGGTGTGAATTCTCAATCGTTGTAGATGCGGAATCGAGTCAAGATTCTGAATGAGTCGACGCAGGTTCGCATCGACGAGAGTAAGTGGATCTCCGCCACTGAGCAGTACTTCTTCAATCGAACCATCGGCGGAAATTTGATCGATGGCAGGCCGCCAGGTGTCAGTCGAATTCGGTGACTGTTCGTACGGAAAATGTCTGCGAAAACAGTACCGGCAATGAATCGCACAAACGCCGGTTGTGACCAGCAAGACTCGCCCGGCGTACTTATGCAGTATCCCAGGTTGCGTGTTTGAGGCCGATTCGGCAAGCGGATCCAGCACAAAATCGGCCGGCGAAGTGTCTTCATCGATGACGGGCAAAACCTGAAGCAGCAAGGGGTCCCGCGGATCGGCGGGTCGGATTCTGGACAGATAAGCAGGTGGTACAAATACCGGAAACTGGTTGACGGCCTTGATTTTGGCTCGAAATTTTTGGGGTAACTTGAGTTCAATACAGAGTTGGTCAAGATCGCGAATCGCCGCCTTGATTTGCTGCTGCCAGGATGATTCGATGAGCTCGGAACCGGCGCCGACAGGAACGCCATTTGTGGTTAAAATTGCCATTCCTTCAGAATAGTAAAATGCTGACCTACAGCTAGTGCCCCGCCGCGGTCAGCTGCAATTTCAATAACAAAACAGGAACACAAAGTGGCTTACAAGACAAACGATTTTCGCAAGGGACTGCGAGTCCAAATCGATGGCGAACCTTACATCATGACCGGAATGGAATTTGTCAAACCCGGCAAGGGAAACGCCCTCTACAAGTGCAAACTAAAGAATCTGCTTCGCGGTACGACGCTCAGTCGAACCTACAAAGGGGGTGATTCTCTTGACGAAGCAGACATCATGGAAACCGATGCTCAGTTCCTTTATCGGCAGGGCGACACATTCGTGTTCATGAACAACGATTCCTATGAACAGTACGAAATACCGGCTGCCACAATCGAGGAAGACTGGAAATACCTGAAAGATGGGATGAAGTGCCAGGTGACATTGTTCAATAACCTGCCCATCCTGATGACGCCACCGAATCATGTCGAACTTAAAGTCGAATACTGTGAGCCGGGCGCGAAAGGTGACACGTCAACGAACGTGACCAAACCCGTGAAAGTTGAAACCGGCGGCGAATTCTTGACGCCGATCTTCATCAATATTGGCGACGTCATCCGTATCGACACCCGGTCCGGCGAGTATGTCGAACGCGTTAAGTCGTAGTCCGATCGAATTTTGTAGGCCGGAACAAGCTCCGCGCTGTTCCGGCAACACATCTTGGTTAACTCGCTAGCGCGCCGGAACCGCGCAGGGCTTGTTCCGGTCTACTCGCGGATCCGTTTTCTCGATTTTTGGCGGATTTGGACTCCGAGATCCACTCTCTTTGGTGAACAGTTGTCGCCAAAGCAGCGATCGATGAATTGGCTCGCACTTGTTCAAGGAGCAATTGCTGGCCATGACAGTCTTTAGACGAAGAAGTTGTCCTGGAAGTGGGCAATGATCGCCGGTCACAGTGTGCCAATTCGACACACTGTGGCTGTTTGATTTGATTATATTGAAAGAGACCAGAATTCAACTTATCGTCGTTTTATGCTACAGCGTATGCAACAGCGAGACTGCTCCACGATGACCGATGGCAAGGAGAATTCGAATTCCGAACATGACTTCGAACAGTTTGCTGATGATGAATTGTTAAGTCGTTGCCGAGCCGGTCAGGATGATGCGGCCACGGCGCTCTATTTGCGTTACGCTCATCGGTTGCAGAGTCTTGCGGAAAAACAAACTGACAAAAAAATGGCCGTTCGCGTCGACCCGGAAGGCGTTGTTCAATCGGTGTTCCGAACTTTCTTTCGGCGTGTTTCCGACGGTCAATATAATGTTTCTGATGGCGAAGATTTGTGGAATCTGTTGCTGGTAATTTCGTTGAATAAATTGCGATCGCGGGCAACTCAGCATCGGGCTGCCAAACGTGATGTGGCAAAAACCCTCCCGCTTGATGAGTCTCAACACACACGTGACAGTCACGAAAATGAAGCGTTGATCATTCTTCGGATGACCGTTGAAGAAATCCTGGGTGGTTTGCCTGAAATTGAGAGGGAAATCGTCCGGCTTCGAATTGAAGGTTTTGAAGTAATTGAAATTGCCGAAAAAACGAAACGTGCGAAGCGTTCAGTCGAGCGCATTCTTCAGAATTTTCGCAAGAAACTGAAAGATTCTATTGAAGAATAAACATGAGACCCAGTCCAATTCACGAAACGCTTGAGCAAGTGCTCTTCGAATTCGAAACATGTTGGCTTGAGAATGAGTCAGCCGAGCTCGAGGATTTTCTGCCTGATTCTGCGGATCCAAACTACCTTAAAATCTTGACGGAACTCGTTCGTAGCGACATGGAATTCAGGATTGAAAACAGCCGTGAATGTTCGGCTGCCGACTATTTCCGACGATTCCCCATCTTGGCCAATGATTCTCACGCGAAAAAAGCGGTTGTTTTTGAAGAGTATCGACTTAGAAGCGGACGAGGCGAAAACGTAGTGCCAGAGATTTTGTGCGCGCAATACGATATCGATTCAACAGGCTGGCCCGTTATTCAGCCGAGTGCTCATCCAAGCGATCGTCGCAAATCCACAACTCAACTCCGACCGGAAGCGCGACCGCAAGTTGTTTTCCCTAAAGTTGGGGAATCGTTTCTGGGGTTCGAATTGGTTGGAAAG
>CAMYNE010000495.1 GCA_947259675.1 uncultured Pirellulaceae bacterium | reverse complement strand
CTGCCGACCACAGGCTGGATTGCAGATGACGGTTAGACTCGAGTCCGGAAAGAAACGAATCCCAATTTGAATCGTTCCCGCCGTCCGAGACATCAAACATGTACGCACTTGATTCGGAATCAGTTTGCGGTCGTTTTTTGGTTAGGCCACTCATGCAAAAATTTGCTAAATGGGAATCCTACCGAACGGGATCGACAAGCGGTTGTTCTCTCGTGGTCGGTAAGTACCTTTTCTCGGCTTGTTGAAGTTCAGACGCGTTCTGCAGACGAAACACTTCTTTGACTGGAACAATCTGTTTTTCAATTTCTGCGACAGATTCATCCGCAAAGATTTTCGCGGCCGCTTGTTGCATCGAAGTGATCGCCGTTCGCAACAGTTGATTGGCCCAAATCGAGATACTGAAACCGGCATCACGAAACACCGTCGTCGGCGTGTTGTGATACATCGTGGGAACAATGACGACTGGACATCTGTTTTGCCATTCATTTTTGAAATTGAGCACCTGCTCCGCCGTTGCGATTTTACTGTGGATCAAAATGGCGTCCGCACCAGCATCGTGATAAATGGACGCACGATCGAGGGCCTCGCTCAAACCCCATCCTGCAATAAAAGCTTCCACCCGTGCGACGACGCAAAAATCGGGATCCTGCTGCGAATCCTTGGCTGCTTTGATTTTTCCACCAAACTCAATCGGGTCGGCCAGCGGTTGTTGCTCGCCTTTAATAAAAGAATTTGTTTTTGGAAATAGCTTGTCTTCAATGCACATTCCTCCAACATTGATCTGTTCCAGCTTGCGAACGAGTCGTCTCACGTTGTTGAAATTTCCGAACCCCGTATCTGCATCGAGCAGGATTGGAATGGTCGTCGCGTCACTCATAAACTCCACGGTCTCCACGACTTGTGTCCAACTCGCTTCATTATTATCGCGCACGCCAAATGCGGCGGAAATGGCAAGCCCACTGCCCCAGATACCGGAGAATCCAGCTTCTTCGACAATTTTGGCGGACAAGCCGTTATGAGCCTCCATCAAGAACTCAAGCTGTTGCGATTGGAGTAGGCGTTTTAGCTGCGTTGTTTTTCGTATCATGATATTCCTCTCGTTGCGGGTCTGATTGCCGTGTTAACAGGTTCATTTTGCTGCGGTTCGAACGTTTCAACCGCCTCAATAACTCGGACTCCAATTTCTCGCATCGTGTCGACCGTCGTTGCACCGATATGGGGTGTCAAAATGACGTTGGGCAACGATGCGAGCGGGGATATTTTTCCTTCGCCTTCGTCTTGATGAACATCCAGCCCTGCGCCGGCAGGACCACGGCCATTTTGCAAAGCGTCAAGCAATGCCGTTTCATTGACGATGCCACCACGGGCGAGGTTGATCAAAAATGAATTAGGTTTCATCCAGGACAAGACTTCAGCGTCAATCAAGTTCAGCGTCGACTCCGACTTGGGCACGTGAATTGACAAAAAGTCAGCATTTCTAACTACCTCTTCGAATGGGGCAACGCGGATTCCTTTCCGGTTCCGCTCTTCAATTTCCTGTGCTAATGGGTGTTCAATACATCCAATTGCCCGCATTCCCCAAGCTGTTCCCATCTCACCGACTCGAGAGCCGATATTTCCTGCGCCAACGATGCCGAGTGTTTTGTCCCGCAGCACGTATCCAGTCGTCTTCTGTTTCGTCCAATGGCCTTTACGCAGTTCGCCGTCATTAAAGCGAATTTGTCGTGCCAAGTTGATCATCATCCCAAATGCCAGTTCGGCAACCGCCTGTGCACCCGGTTCGGGAATTCGAACCAGCTGGATCCCACGTTGCTCGGAATACTCGACATCAAGGTTATCGAGACCCGAACCGGCGCGGATGAGCAATTTCAGATTTGGAGCACACGACATGACCTGTTCGCTAATCTGCACACCACTTCGAAACACAATTACATCGCGATCGGTCACCGCTGCACACAATTGGTCTTCTGATCCATTGATCGCGCACACGACATCATGTCGGTTTTCCAATTGTTCAAGAGCGGTTGGACAGATCGAACTAGCAATTAATATTTTCTTCGGATCAGACATTAATAGATGCCTCGTTCACGTAGCGTACGAAAGACAAAGTAATGCAATTGACGAACAGGTTGGTAGATTGGTTTAAGCATCGTTTTGACGTAAGATTTCGGTTTTACCTTGGCCGGTCTCGGTATTTCTACAACTTTCGCACCAAATCTTGTCGCTAATACATTCACGAATTCCTTGAATTGCGAGCGCGATGGGTGTGAGTATTCCGGAGAGTAACAGACGATGGTTTGTTCCGGTATGTGACCGAGGTCTCGCGACAAAAAAGCGTCAGTTCGCGCCTGGATCGAATCGATCGGATATTCATTAGCGGCAAAAAAATCCCAGTCGATATCGAGGATTTCACCCGGGTTGATGCAGGACCAATCTGCAGTCTTCATGACGTCATACTGGATCGGAATTCCCTGATCTCGTCGCAATGCCAAGACAGCTCGATGAATAAACGCGGACACGTCCGATTCATATTTGACCGATTTGATGTCATCTTTGCGGCCGCCCGGTTCATCGTGCACCCAACGAATTCCGCTAATGATGCCTTCCAGAACGGCATGTTTCAGAAAATTGCCTTCGTCGACTTCAGGAAAACGTGTCCAAATTTTGAAAGCACGTTGTGACTTTCGGTTAATCAGAAGTCCGCGCTGGTCACAATGAAAATCGACGTGCAGGATATTTGCATTGCGAGTATTGTTGCTGCGCCAGATCCCCAAAGCTTGTTCGTGCGATTCGATGGCATAAATGGTTCGTATCGACATTTTTATGACGTCACGGAGTTCGTTCCAAGTTGAACATTAGCGGCCAAAGTTTGGTGAATTCTTGCCGAAATGACCCAGTCTCGATCATTGGGATAAGTTAATCACGACGCTGTTTCGAGCAGTGATCCAAAATCAGGCTGTTTACGATATCGATGACTTCATCTAAGGGCTTGGTGGCGTCGACGGTTACAAATTCTTTTGCATAACAGCTCTTCTGGACGAGGTTCAGCCTGTCGCGCTCCAGATCCTTAACCGATATTTCCGGTTTGCGGGCATAAAGTACCTCGG
>CAMYNE010000494.1 GCA_947259675.1 uncultured Pirellulaceae bacterium | reverse complement strand
CCATTTTAAAACAAGAGAGACACCCCGGCCACAGATTGAAGCATTTTCATAGCCAGTTTGCCGCCCAAATCGGGAGGTTGAGGCTCCTGCCGAAACCTAATCTGTTGTCTCGGCAGTGGCCTCGACCTCCCGACAAATGAACACGAATTCTGAAGATACTTTAGACCACCGTCCTTAGTTTACCTTGTGAGTCAGACGATGCGTGAATTGAAGCCCTATCGTACGATGTCGGGTCTCCGTAAAGCGATCGACAATGGCGGCCGTTTTTACAACTTCTTTACAACGGCAGATGATCATGTCGTCACCCGCGCGGAACTGGCAAAAGCGGCTGGTGTTTTTTCCGTAGGAGTGAATGCATTTCTGTTTCTCGAAATGGCCCAGCAGGATCTAGATTCAACCCACCGGAGCAAAATCTTCGCTCTCCTGGATGAAGACTTGAGGAAGGCTTATCGCAGTGGCCGACCCAGGATTCTGCTTCCATCTGAAATTGAATCACAAGGCACCTCCGGGAAATCCGTGATTACAACGGGTTATCCACGCTTCGTCGAAGATCGTACGCAGTTCAGTGGATTCATCATGATCCCAATCATGGCAGGAAACGTCACCACGTTTGCGATGATCCCGATCTTTGATAAGTTCGACGTCTACGAAGTGTTCGACGATCGGCGAATGCGAAAGCCGAATTCGATGATCGCAACCAAACGTGGACAACGACTGACGCACAAAGGCCCCATTCGCTTCGGCGGCATCTTGCGTGATCTCAAATTTAAGGACAAAACCAGGAAATCACACAAGTTCTACCTTGAAACGCTTTTTTACACGTTGTTGTGAGTCGATGGATTTACACGCCTATGGCACAGGTCAAGAATAACTTCCGGAACTTCACGGCAAACAATGGGTGTTGGCTGCTTGTTGGAACAGGAGGCAACAGAGATAACTGAGATTCATTACAGTCCGAAATTGCCCAACATTTCGATTGGGATATTCAGTCAACACTATATACCAAATACGTTTGGCACAGATCGGTCTCTGGTTTTTGCGTTTCAAATATCGCTTAAGGCTTACACCAAGTTTTTACCGTTGGTATCAGGGAAAGAGAGTGGTGAAGAAACAGAATTTGAGCTAGTTGCTGATCTACAGTTCCGGCTCAGGAAAACCACTAATGAAGGCAAATAAACACTAATAAATAGGGTAATGCGGTATCTGTACCGCATTACCATGAATCGAACGTTTGTCATTCGTGTTCATTAGTGGTCCGTTTTGATTGCGACCACTCTCATTCCGTGTATTCCGTGTTTTCTGTGGTTAACAACTTCTGAAAACGGCGCGCAGAGATTAGAACCACGGAAGAAGCGGAACACACGGAATCATTCGTAAAGCTGTGTTTGTGGTCGTAATCCTCGCGACAACGTGTCGCTTAGATCGATGAATACGTTGCCCGGCCATCTGCATTCCGCGGATCATTTTGTCGTCGCCCGCGTGACCATTTGCAAATAGGCCCTGGCGATGTCGGCCGAGTGGAACTTTGCGAATTCTCCTTGAACAATCGGGCTGCCGACAGATGACGATTTAACAGCTTGCGCGGGCTTGAGTTGTTTAAGCGTTTCCCATCTCTTGCCAAACTCGTATTTGGAATCAGTAAACGGAGCCCAATCAGCCGTCAATTCCAGATTGTATCGATCACGCTGGTCGGAACATGCACTGGCGATGACGGTCAACAACGCCCCCCAATTATCGAAATCCGCTTGTTAATACCGCCGAACATGCTTTTTTACTCTTGCTTATTATGAAACTACCCTCGCGACAGCGCGTCACTTTGATCGACGAAATCGTCGCCGGTCCATTGGGCGTCTTCGCGGATCATTGCATCGTCGCTTGCTTCGGCAGTCTTTTTGGCTTCATGCGCCGCCTTCTTTTTTGCCCGGGCTGCGGCTTGAATCTCAACGAGTTCGGCGTGAGTTCGAAAGAACTGCAAACTGTGGCCCTTGAAATCGTCGATCGAGTTGAATCCGTGTTCGTCCATGAATTGGGACAACTCCTCGATCATTGGTTTGACCATTCCATACCCGTTTTTCATCACGCCCGTGCAGACCTGGACGCAGTCGGAACCGAGCAGGATGAACTGTGCGGCGTCCTGGCCCGTTTCGATCCCACCAATCCCGCTCAATGTTCGGCCAGGAAACTCGGCTCGAATGAGTGTGGCGATTTCCATACAGATCCGCAGCGCGATCGGCTTTACCGCTTGGCAGGAATACCCTCCGGGCGTCGTGTAACCCTCAACCGACGGTTCCGGGCGGAGCGTTTTGAGGTCGACGCCCAGGACACTGCGAATTGTATTGATCGCCGAAATCCCATCGGCACCTGCGCGAAGGGCCGCCGCTGACGGGTCTTCGATGTGAGTCACGTTGGGCGTCATCTTGGCCCAAACCGGAACCTTCGCGACACTCATCGCCCAGCCAGTCACTTCTTCGACAAGATCGGGATTGACTCCCATGGCTGAGCCCATTTTTCGTTCAGGTAATCCATGCGGGCAGGAGAGGTTCAGCTCAAACGCGTCGACACCTACATCCTGGCACTTTTCCACGATTTCGCACCAAGCGTCTTTGCGATACTCTTCCATGATGGAAGCGATCAAGACGCGGTCGGGGTATTTGTCTTTGAGCGATTTGAACTCATCCATCCAGGTTTCGAAACTGCGATCACTGATCAGCTCAATATTTTCCCAACCAAAAATCTCTTTTGATTCACGGCTCCGCAACCGTGCGTAACGGGGTTGGACATTGATGACCTTTTCAGCCTCGAGGCTGATCGTTTTTGCAATCACCGCACCCCAACCTTCGTCATAGGCTTTGCCAATCACATTTGCGTTGGTTCCTGGAGGCCCCGATCCAATGACAAAAGGATTCGGCATTTGCAATCCGTTAACCGTGGTGGATAGATCAGCCATTTGTTATTCTCTTGAGTTGATGTTTTGGGGTTTGTAATACGGCTCATTTTAGCGAATCGTGACACCAAGATTCAATAAACCGGATGATTTCCTATTGCTTGAGTCCTCGTTGTTTTGGTGTTGCTGGCAATGTGTTGTCCAGGACGAGCCCGATAATGGCGGCGACAGCCAT
>CAMYNE010000493.1 GCA_947259675.1 uncultured Pirellulaceae bacterium | reverse complement strand
TTGGGCGGTAAAAACCCGAACATCATTTTTGCCGACTGTGATTACGAGCAGATGATGGAAACGACGTTGCGTTCTTCTTTTGCCAACCAAGGCCAAATCTGCTTGTGCGGATCACGTGTTATTGTCGAACGCGAAATCTACGATCGATTTCGCAATGATTTTGTCGAGCGAACCAAAAATCTCAAGGTCGGCGATCCTACCGAGTCGGATACAAATCTCGGCGCCATCGTTTCGAAACCGCACTACGAAAAAATCATGTCTTGTATTGAGCTGGCAAGAGAGGAGGGCGGCACGATTCTTTGTGGCGGTCATCCAGCGCAAATAAACGGTCGCTGCGCGGAAGGCTATTTTATCCAACCCACCGTAATCGAGGGTCTTCCCAATTCTTGCCGCACGAATCAAGAAGAGATCTTCGGGCCGGTTGTCACCATTCAACCATTTGATACCGTCGACGACGCGATCGACCTTGCCAACGACACCGAGTACGGGTTGTCTTCCAGTGTCTGGACGTCAAATATGAAGCGTGGACATGAGGTCGCTAGTCGCATCGATTCCGGCGTCGTCTGGATCAACTGTTGGTTGGTGCGAGATCTGCGAACGCCGTTTGGCGGCATGAAACAGTCGGGCGTCGGTCGCGAAGGAGGCCAGGAGGCACTGCGTTTCTGGACTGAACCTAAAAATGTGTGCGTTAAATATTTATGAACAGCAACTTTATCGGATGAACGAAAAAATCAATTCGACCGAAGCCCCCGAACCAGTCGGGCTGTACCCTCATGCTCGTCGCGTCGGGAATCTGCTTTTTCTTTCAGGCGTTGGCCCGCGACAGAAAGGCTCAAAACAAATCCCGGGGGTTACCCTCAACGAAGACGGAACCATCGCCGACTATGACATTGAGGCACAGTGCCACAGCGTTTTCAATAATGTGAAAATGATCGTGGAATCCGCCGGTTCGTCGTGGGACAAAATCGTCGACGTGACGGTCTTTCTGACGAACATGAAAGACGATTTCAAAACTTACAACAGAATCTACGCCGAGTATTTTGCGGACAATCAGCCCTGTCGCACAACCGTTGAAGTGTTGTCCTTGCCGACGCCGATCGCGATCGAGTTGAAATGTATTGCCACGATCGAATGACCGGTTCGTCGGCCGGGCACTCCCAGGCTGTGAATTTATTGTAGGCCGCGAACGAGCGCAGCGCTGTTCCGGCAATCTCACGCGAAAACTCCCGCGGTTGCCGTAACCGGGCTTGTTAGCGGCCTACAATGGATCGCGCCAACTTATTCACAGCCTCTCCGTGACCGGCAGATCCCGTGTCATAGAGTACCATGGCCACGATTGCGCCGTCCTACGATTTCACAGACGAGCTCAACCGCTCTTTCAATTTGTCGCCGTATTCTTTCCCCAGCCAACTGAGCACATTGTCGAACCAGATTTCGGCGTGCTGTTGCTTGGTGATGATGCCTCGTTCCAACACGATGTCCAACAGCTTTCCCGGATACGAAGACTGCGGTTCGCTTTCCATCTCACCTAACGGATACGGATCATCGAGACCCAAAATGATTTGGTCGGTTCCGCCATTTCGTTTCAACATCAGCTGGAACGAATCCGCATCGTGCACGAGCGTATCAAAAAAGATATTCGGATGACCCACGGCAGATCGCGGATGCCGTTTGCCTTTAAACAGGTCAGGGCGTCCATCAAATCCTTGAATCCGGCGCCCCAGATTGATTTGGGTCAATTGACCCCCATGGGCAAAACAAACTCGAATATTGGCATACTTTTCGTGATAACCGTTGATCGTGTAAAAGTGATAAGCATCCGCACATTGAGCCAACATCCAGACGAGGTGAAAACGCCAAGACGTGTTCTCCAGATGAATAAACTTTTCGCCATCGTAGGGATGAACTTCGATCGCCAGATTGAAATGGTTCGCACATTCCAGAATCGGCTCGATGTCCTGGTCAAAGATGGTTCGCCAGGTTCCGATCGAATCCATAAAGTGAGTAGGGAGGCACAACACGTGCATGTCATGTTCCTGCACGCACCGTTCGATTTCCCAGATTGCTCCTTGAACGTAGCCGGAATGAACGACGAACCCACACGTGAATTTGTCAGGATGTTCCGCCTGGATTTGACCATTGAAGTCATTTTGAAAGCGGAGCACTTTCTTCATTTCTTCCAGCCGCAATCCGTTGCCATACAGCTGGGAAAGATTCAGCACGACGGCGTGATCGATGTGGTTCTTTTCCATCCACTCAATTTTCTCGTCGAGAAAAAAGCTTGAATGTGTAACCGGTCTTTTCCAGCCTTTTTGCAACATATATTTCCGGTCTTCATCGATCCAGAAAATCTCTTTTTCCTTCATGAAGGCGGGGATTTGCTCAGGATAGGGCAACAGATGAGAATGTCCGTTGATTCGCATAGTTAAACCCGTTCACTTTCTGATGGGAAGGAGCTCCAATCATTCTGAGAGAGCTATAGCGACCGAAGAATCTCACGCATAACACGAGAGATCCTTCACCTCGCTCAGCTCGGTTCAGGATGACTTGTTCGTTTCCGAGTATTTAAAGCCAAACTTTGAACGAAATTGCCGTTAGACAACTGACGCCTTGCAAATCGAAATTCAGAATCGAATTGCGGGTATATTATTGCGAATCAGAGACCGTCAACGCAATCCACTTAACCCAGCGCCAGCCAATTCAATCATAGGCAGGTCACCACAGCCCGGCGAATAACTTGAGCGAAACACTTCGAATCCCGTTGTTAAAAGATCACCATTCCCACCCGCTGTTTTACGCGGCGTTTTCCACAGCCGTCAACCTTCAACAGGTCACGACGCTCGACGAGGCACAGCGGCTTGTGCGTGATTACGCAGAACGGGACAATTCAGGAATGGCGATTGCACATGGCTGGAGAAACAGCCAATTTGATTGGCCTCAGGCAGAATTTGAAGAACTTCCGCCAGCCGCAGTTTTTGACGTGTCACTGCATTCACTGCTCATCAATCAGGCCGGCTCGGAAATTCTGGCTCGACATTACGGTGATTCCGTCAATCAGCTTGCGGACAGTAACTGGTATGAATGCAATTTTAGGACCGTCTTAAACTGGTTTGCAAACCT
>CAMYNE010000492.1 GCA_947259675.1 uncultured Pirellulaceae bacterium | reverse complement strand
AAATGTGATCAGCGCTAACTCGATACGGAAAGTAAAGGTTTTGAGTATCAAAAACCCAAAACTGCACTGAATTCTGGTAGCTGATGCTAGCCAGGACGGCATTGGTTCCTGGCTGAACGAATCGAGCAGGATCACCGACCGGTGTTACGCTGACCAAAGTATCCGTAGCCGAAGCCAGGCGGGTATCCATGGTTTCGAATTGCCCCCAATCATAATTGAACAATTCAATTTCTTGGTCAACGGTGCCGACCAAGTTGAATGTCCGGGATTCGTAGCTGAACTCCAATTCACTTGGTGCTGCTGAAGGTGAGGTGGCGTCAGCCGTGAATTCCAACTGGTATCGAAAAGTGAGAAACTCTGGGTCGAAAACCAAGTATTGGTCATCACTTTCGGCGAGTTCGGCAATGCCACCAGAAACGTGGGTGCCGCGGGTAACAAGAAAGTTTGAAGGAAGGACAACAAACTGATCGTCGACCGTTGCCGATGTGTAGGCTGACGGATAGCCCCATTCCCCTTCTCCGTCGAGGCCCCGCATGGTGTAAAAGTAAGTGCCCGCGGGCCTGTCCGAAATCGAGTATTGTGTTTCAGTAATATCAGAGTCGATCACGGTCGAAGACGTCCAAGTTTGAATGGGCCACACATTGTCGATCCAGATTCCATCGCCAAGCGTTCCTCCATCCGTACTGTAGCGAAATCCCAACCAGACGGTTTGGCCAACGTAGTCGCTCAGGTCAAACGACAGAGGTTGCCAACCGTTGCTGTTGCCCGTGATTCCGTGATCCGAGTTTCTGCCATTTGGATCGTCCATTGTTGTGAACGAACCTTGAAGTGCTGCATAAGAACGACCGCCGTCAGTCGACAAAATAGCGTATGCATAGTCCCATTCCGACTCGATATCAAACCACGCGTCAAAGGTGAAGGCATCGCCTGGCTGTACGACGTAGCCTTCTTTGGAAAGACAGATGTTATTCGATCTGTCTTCAGAACCGCCATAAAAACTGAATGCACCTTTGACGCTGCGATCTGAAGAAACAGTCCAGCCACCCAAGTCAAAGTTCACGTCGCCGTTTTCTGCGCCATCGACTGCAACGACCGGCCCTATCTTTTCGAGCAACTCATACGCAACGACTTCCGTATCAGCGTTGATCGGTGCGTCCCACGTAATCGTGTAATCCCCGGTGCTGAAGCCAATTTCATTCACAAGCGGTTGTCCCGGAGGTGCAAGCTGTCCAAGCCGATCGCCATAGCGAATCGCTTCCCAGGCGCATATCGATCCTTCTTGAACAAGTACCGGAATTCGGTTCGCAGTAGGATTGAAAAAATCTTGACGGCTTCCAACCTCCGGTGTGAACGCGATGATGCCAGCGGCGTGGTAAAGCCAATCAGTGGCATCACCATTGGTGAGATAAATCGTCCCGGCTGCCGGGTTTCCGAGCGTGTAGTTGTTTTGTGCAGCTACGACATTACCGAAGCCGGCAAAGACATCCTGATCAGGGCCATCAATCGGTTTGTAGCCTGGTCCCCACAAAAGCAGATTGCCATAGCTGTGAAATGTCATCGCGACTGTAAACTCGCGCGTGCCCACAAATTGTTGCAGGGCATCGGTCTCTGGTTCTGAGAAAGGTCCTTTTCCGCGATAAACTTGGCTGCCATAGTTGCCGCTCGATCCATTGTTGTCGTGCCCCCATTCGAATCCCCAGTTACGATTTAGATCAACACCTTCGTCGTCACCAGGATTGTCTCTTCGGTTCTTGCGCCAAAAAAGATCCACCGTCTCGACGTAAACGTAGCCGTCGGGATTCAGCACCGGAACGATCCAAATTTCGCGGTTGTCGACCCAATCGGTATAGGTTGGGTCGGAACCATATCCGGTAAGCAATTTTTCGGCGACGTGCATGCAAATGATCGGCGTGATTACTTCGCGCGCGTGATGGTTTCCGATCAGCAGAATCTCGGCTTCATCTTCATCACTGGCCGCGTTGTCGGAGATCTTCAGAGCGTAAATGTTACGACCTTCGATGCTGGTTCCAATGATCACCAACTCAGTCAAATTGGGGTAGCTCGCGACCAGGCTGTTGAGTTGCGTTTCTACTTCTGAATACGATAGATACTCGGGCAACCAATTACCGCCAAGCTGCGGGAGCGGGCCGTAGACGTTGGGATCAATAATTCGAGTACCAATTCCCTCGGCTCGCAATTTCTCGAGTTCAACGTCTGAGACGAGCATTTCCAAATGGCTCCCGTGAACATGAACGACATCCATGTTCGATCGCACAAGGTTCAAGAACTGTGTTTTGTCATTCGGCGTTGCTTCAACTCGAATGTGACGAGTCTGAGCAAACGTAGCCGACGAGGTAAACAGTAAACAAACAATCAGCCAAAATCGAATTGTCAAATTCATTTTATGTCCGTGAGTTTAAAACCAACTTCATTCATTGTTCCGATGTCGCCATTCTAAGGCGGTTTTCAAATCATTCAAAAAGCGTGATTTGAAATATTCGCTGAAGTTTACCGGTTTTTTTGGCGGCTCAACCGACTTGCTCACGCTGTGCGCTACTGTTGAAAGGCCCTTTGGAAAGCAGCTTAGTTACCCAGGGCGTCGTTCCGTCCGCCTCCGGTGAACTTCACTCTGCACTGGGCTGATATGTTATTGCCCCGTTCGGGGCGACCTGTCGGGCGATGAAACCGACGCGCCCTGTGTCACCGACGATTTGGCATTAACGGTTCTCGTTCGGCGGGAAAGCTGGGGTCATCGTTGCGAAGTCCAGTCGTTTCTTGCAATGGCGTTGTGGGCGTCGTGAAAAAAATCACGAGCACAATTGATCAAAACAAACTCAAAACTGTCCCAGAAATTGCGATGCGGCTCCGTTTTTGAACCGGAAATTGCAGACTCAGACATTACATTAGATGGCCGCAATTCAATATAATGGATGCGATTTAGCGGGCTCAAAGCGACGGCTCGAACGGCGGGCGGAGAGGCAGGTGCGAAATACTTAAGGGATCCTCTGCAGGATCGCCGGATCATTGACCGTATATCAAAAGGAGAACGCCATGTTTCAACCAAAACTCGCCCGTGACATCATGGTCACGAAGTTGGTGACGTTACCACCCGAGACGCATGTGTTCG
>CAMYNE010000491.1 GCA_947259675.1 uncultured Pirellulaceae bacterium | reverse complement strand
CAACCTTCGCAGACGACGAAGGAACAAAAATTGTCGGTTGCCGTGGAGCCGAAACTCCGGAGTTGTTTCTCTGGGATGTTTCTATGGCGGCGGATGATATTCTGCCACTTGAACGCCTTAACGGCAAAGTACAATCGCTCAAGCGATCTGAAAATACTTTGTTGACTGCAGGTGAGGATAAGGAATTTACGCTGTGGGAATTATCCGCTCAAAGCGCAAAAAAAATCCGTTCATCTAAAGGCCATGCAAAAGAGATCGATTTCTGCACCTTCATCCCCGGAAATACTCCTGCCGAGTCGACGGTAATCTCAATTGCCTTGGAATCGATTCCGCCGGAGATCATGAAGACTGAACTGGCGAAGTACGAAGATGTTCCTGGGGTTGTGGCCGCGGGCGATGAAGAATACAAAAACTCTCCACGGAGTATTTTTCGAGAACTGGGAACCAATCGTGTTGCTGTGGCCAAAGACAACGGTCACGCAGTTGTTAAATTCAATGGAGAAAACGTTGAGTGGGAAGTGTCAGCCTGGCGTAATCATGTATTGACCGAGGATTTCCTTTATGCCCAGTCGGGAAGGGACAATTTTCTACAGTACGATCGAAAAACAGGTGCGATCAAAAGGGTTCTTCGCCGGCTTTCACAGATTGACAGCCCTCGGCCAATCAGAATTACCAAGTTCCAGGTTTCGGATGACGGTAAGATCGCACTCACCGCGACGACATTGATGGACAAAAAATCTGGCGAAACTGACATTAAGGAGTTTCAAGTCTGGAATTTGGAGAATCAATCGTTGATCAAGCGGCTGCAATTCGGAAACCTGTTCAGCAAAAACACGCGGAAAAATAATTTGCCGACCGTCGCTTTGTCACCCGACGGACGTTATGTCGTCGCAGGAAAAGTCGGATTTGTGGTTTGGTCGACAGAGCCAGGCGATGATCAGCCAATCTTTAACAAGATCGGTGCTGCCCGCGATGTGCTTTGGCCGGACAGCCCGATCAACAACATTGTTTTCTGTGACGGCGGAAACGAATTCGCTGTCAGCTGGCCCGAAGTGGCCTCCGCTAAAGACAAAACGCAAGACAACACAAGGCGTACCGGTCGAATTTATGTCTATCAGAAACAGGATCGATCCGTGCAGCTCGTCGGTCGTTTTAAGCTGAACATCATTCAGGGAGCGTTCGATACGCACCGGAGAGCATTCGAACCGAATACGCTGGGCGCAAAAATAATCGACGGACAATGTTATATTCTCGTGCGTTCGGCTGATAGTATCGACTTATTGAAACTAAAACCGGGAGAAGTTGATCCTGAGTCTAATGACCCCCGTTGGAGTGCTTTTGATACAATTCAAAGTTTCAATGGCGCCAAATTCGCCAGCTTCAGCGATCTTGGCTCCGACATTTTGATATTAAATAAGCGTGGGGAAAAGCTGGTGCAGCGCTGGAATCTCGATGCTAAAAAACTCGACACCATCGACGTTTCGGCAGTCTTGAGCCAAAACTTCGATCGAATTTTTGATCGTAACCGGTTTGCAAGTCTTGGCAGCATTTACGAAAGTGCTGACGGCTCAATTACGTTGCAATCATTGCGGCCTAACCAAGTCAACCAGGCCCAACGAGACTATAATTCTGTCACGCTGAACGACGACCTTTCTATCGGTGCTTTACGGGTTCTTTCAAAACCAACCGTCGAATACGCCGCGGTGTTTGGCGATCGAGCGATTACGCTGGAAGGAGGTTCAATTCGGTTTTGGAGGCTTGTCCCAAATCAGGGTTCGGGGTGGCTGGTCAGGCCGGACGGTGTGCTCGCTGGGAATTATGATTTATGCCAACTGTCACCCGATGAAACGAAGTTGCTGGTCACAACACGAGGATCCGGTCGAGTGCTTTCTGTCGATCCATTAACGGGGAAAACACTGTTTGAAGTTGACGCCAAAATCGAAGGGAACCCGAGTGCCGTCGCTTGGTCAAAGGACTCCAATCTGTTCAGTATCGGATTTGATAGCGGCGAAATTCGCGTTTTGAATGTCAATCAGGATCGAGCAATATTGTCCAAAGAGCATCCGAAGTCCGGAACGACTCCCGTCAGAAGTTTGGCCTATTCCGAGGACAGTTCCGCACTGTTGGCGATATTCAATGACGCGCAAACCGCACGGATCTATCGCCAAGATGACACCGGCGAAGGCTGGAACTCGTTGGAGATCGGGTTTTCAAACGAGCAAAGAAAGATTGTTGCAGGTGATATTTCCGAGGACGGCAATCGCGTCATCACTGGAGCCGACACGGGACAATTGACACTATGGAATACCGAGTGGATTGAATTGCAGCAAGATCCCGCCTCACCGGAAGGCGACTTGCAGCAGGTCGAGCAGCGAGAGTTGCTTGATTTGGTGGAAGGTTATTCTTCCGAAGTTCGCTTCGTGCGGTTCTTTGAGAGCCCAAACAACAAAGAGCAAATCTATGTCGTTGCTGCCGCTCAGGGAGAACCCAACCCGTCGATTTGGAAAACGAATTCAAAATCGGCGGAGCGCTTTCAGCCCACGCCATAACATGGCAAAGCCGAACAGGCTAACCCACAGAACGCGCGCAGATGTAGAGCCATTTGAATTGGCTCAACCGACCAAAACCGGGATATGACCCATTACTATTTTACCGCCATGCGCTGTCGAATCTCCAATTCTCGCGGCTGGTTTATTTCCGATCATGACTTTGAATGAGCCCAGGATAATTGTGTCAGGAGGACCGACACAGGTGCACAAATCGCCGACGCGCGCCGCAGGCAAAAACCCGATTAATACGGTTGGCCAACCCAGGATAATGGGGCCGCCCACGTGGGGGATTGGAGGTACACCTGGAGTTACCATCGGACAAACATGCATGTCGGATATTCGAGCTGCAGGAGGCATAATTGTTCCTTACGATTTTTTGGAAAGTCTTAATTGGAGCTTGTCTGCCCACTCTCTTCTCGGTGGGCTTCTTCAGGTTCGGCTATCGAAGGTTCTTCGGGTGCCTTTGGACTGCAGCCACTTCCGCTTCCGGGAGGAGAACCTGGACCGGAGGCAATCTTGACCATGAGACCGTCAATCGTGACCATCGGACCCTTAATGGTAACTCCAGACGGATCAATAAC
>CAMYNE010000490.1 GCA_947259675.1 uncultured Pirellulaceae bacterium | reverse complement strand
CAAAATACTCTTTATAGCGGCCTGATCTGGGAACGCGTGAACCGGACCTCAGCATCGAAGACGAAAACGAGTTGTTGCAGCGCCGCATCATCGTCTCTACTCGACCCATTACTACCGGTCACGACATGACCCGGAATGCGCGCAAATTGCCCAAACCGACCGCTCCCAACGACAGTATTAACCCCAATAACCTGTCATGTGTCCACGCAGCCTGCGCTTCCGAAGCACCCGCAATTACTGGTAACGTCAGCGTGCGATTCGACTCCGCCTCAAAACGGCATGGCCCCCGCATTTGACGAAGGTCTGAGGCTGCGCGCAAGACATCGTCCAGCAAAACCCGATCACAACGTAGGTAGGTAGATTGATGTCCACAAAGACTTGTTTATCGCCTTCTTCCCTTAAGTTGGTGGGTGAATGTAGGGGAAGTTCATATCGATTCGGCTGCCCGAACTCTGCGGGAAATTTCGCCGGCCAAACGTGTTACAAACTTTACAAGTACATGTCAGTTCCAGGGCGGATGCATCAAGTGGAAAAAGCAAGATTTTCGATTATTGGTTTGATTGCGTTGACTATTTTGGGCCTGTTTTTTTTGGTACCCCTCCCGCACAACCTTCGCTGCTCGGTCATCGTGGTGCCCAAAAACCTTGACACGGTTTACGTCCAAGAAGACGGTATTCTCGACGAGTGCCTGGTCAAAGAAGGTGACGACGTCGAAGCCAATCAGGTTTTAGCAATTCTCAACAACGTCGAATTGGAAATTGCTCTTAATGAGGCCAAGAGTCGTCTTGATCAGAAAGTCAGCGATCGCGATACGATTATCGCAGGGGGGGGCTTAATTGATAGCTTGGCGATCGTGCAATCTGAAATTCGGCAGTTACAAAAGCTGATCGCCTGGATGGACGCCAGACAGGAGCGTTTGGTGTTGAAAAGTAAAATTGCGGGCACCGTGCTGGCTGTGCCGTATCGCCATCCAAGCGCGCAAGGGGACGAAAATCCTTTGACGGATAACGAGTCGTTTCTGACGGGACGCAATCACAAAGTTCTGGCCGTCAAGCAACAAAGATTTTGTGAAGTTGCCGATCTTTCGCAGTGGTATGCTGTCGTCTTGCTGACTGAGGATCAAATCAAGTTTGCCGATGTTGGACAAAAGGCCCGCGTCAAGCTGTACGCCCGTCCCGATTATGTGATTGAAACGGAAGTCGAATCGATTGGCGTCGCCGATCGTTCGATGGATCGGCAGGACTACAACATTGCTTCAGATCCGACGATGCAGCAAACACGGCTCCCTGACCTTGTCGCCGAAATGGTGGCCGCTCATCAGCAAGCCGATATTCAGTATTACGCCAGTGTACCGATTTCGCTTGAGTCAAGTGAAGTTGAGGCGAACGAATTAAAAATCGGTATCGGCGGCCAGGCTCGAATTCGTGCATCTCGCAACCGATCGATTGGAGCGCGGATTCTGTGGTGGCTGAATCAGACGTTCCGACTCTAGCCTAGCTGGTGTCTGTCGTTAAACCATTTTGGAAATGGTACTTGACACGTAGTTGACACCTTTTTTTGTCCAGAAATCCTCCAAACCACAATCCTTCGCGACACCTTCAGTGCTCGAATGCCTTCACGCTGCGCGCAGCGATGCCAAGGTCACCGCCAACAGCAAAAACAGACAACCTCAAGGCACAAACCGGGCTCCTTGAACAAAGAGTTTGAGCTTCGGCTCGCCTTAACTCGCCTTGCAGCTCAACCGGAATTCGAATCTCACCCCAGTTCAAACCTCGAATCAATGCCGCCGCGAAGTCAAACTCTCATTTGTTATGTCGCGTCTTTCTTGAGCTCATATTTACTGTGAAGCGTCCAAGGTGCGAGATTTCGTGCCGTCCAATTCCAATTCGGGTTCCAATCTGTTGGTTTGTGAATTTCGTAGCGATTGAACTTTACGATGTTTTCCAAATAACAGCCACACGGCCGTTATTGTCATCGCCACAGTCAGGGCGTATTGGAAATTTCTCAGGTATTTTTCATATGTCGCCCTGTCCTCGACTGCTTGCCAATTGGCATTCCAATTGACGCTAAAGGTTCCTTCGGAGGCAGTGGGGGTTAGTTTTGTTTCCCAATAGTATGTTATTTCGGTGTCCAGCCAAGCAGGGGATATTGAAAGATCCATGCCTCTTGAAAACGAAAAAGGGCTGCCAGTCCATTCCGGAAACTCTGTCCATTCACGAAGTCCTAGAAATCTTGCGAGTTCCTCATCCGTCGCTGGCCGAGAGTCGATCGACGAGATAGGTCTCAAAACCGTCTTCGAAAGCTGTTTAGCATTTAACAGATCTTTCGCGGTAATATTGTTGGCTGACCACTCCGTCGCCCACAACAAAACCAATGAAGAAAGCAGCAACACCGCCAGTATATCTCTAATGCGAAATTGAACATTTTTGACCGGCATAATCGTCCAGGATCACCGAGCCGGAACGAATGATCTAAACATTGAAAAGCACACGCAAGTCCGGCTTCGCGTGCATCGTATTGTTTAAGTAAGCCGCTTGCGCGGCGTAGATTTCAGCGGTTGATTGTAGCTGATTTTGTTTCGAATTGGCAATGTTTTTGCATCAAGTTCTGTTTGTTTCTTTCACAACAAGGAGAATTTTCAATGTCTGTTTCAAAACACTTCGCTGGCAAATTGTAACGAAAAGCAGTTCGCCTACGGTTCGCTGCGGGTGGCCTTCTCGGGTGTCAAGTTCTTCTTCACGCGGACTTGCCGACGCGATTGGGAAACGCTGAAATCAACCAAGCTTCGCAACGTCAAGTCGCTTCCCGAAGTCCTGACCCGCGGACAAGTCCAGCAGATCATCGATGCCTGTACGACTCAGCGGATGGCGACTTATTTCTGGACCGTGTACTCGCTGGGACTGCGGCTGGAGGAAGGTCTTAACTTGCAAGTCGGCGATCTTGATGGCGCGCGGATGATGGTCCACGTGCATCGCGGCAAAGGGGCCAAGGATCGCTACATTCCCTTGCCGACCTCGACGCTGGTGCTGCTGCGGAAATACTGGAAAGTCCATCGGCATGCGTACTTCCTGTTTCCCGCCGATGGGCGCAATCATACCGGGATCTCAACGGCCAAAACCGCGATGAGCCCCACGGCCGTCCAAAGTGCGATCAAGAAGATCACCAAACAGCTGAACTTCGGTAAGAAAGTCTCGACCCACACATTGAGACACTCTTACGCTTCGCACTTGCTCGAAGCCGGGGTCTCCCTCAAAGCGATCCAGAAATTCCTGGGCCATTCCAGCTTGCAAACGACGATGGTCTATCTGCATCTAACCCACACCGCCGAAGCCGACGCGCGGAAGGTGATTGACAACTTGTTTGTCCGAAAACCGGACCAGTGGCCAAGGCGAAAATAGATGCCGTCGGTCGCCGCTGCTTTACGGCAGCACGCACCGAAATATCTGGAAACGTTTGGCCGCCGAGTCCCGCTGGGACACCGCAAAGTACTCAGCTACATCATGCGGTGTCAAACGGGTGAACTGGGAGACCTGGTCTACCAGTGCGACACGTGTGAGCGGAAGCACTGGGTCGGGCGGAGCTGTGGCAATCGACATTGTCCCAACTGCCAACATCACAAGACGGCCCAGTGGCTGGCCAAACAGACGGCCAAACTATTGCCGGTGCAACATTTTGTGGTGACGTTTACCGTTCCCCGGGAACTCCGTCCGCTGCTGCGCGCCAACCAACGCGATGGCTACGGTGCGATCTTCAATGCCGGGAGCCAAACGATTCGAATCCTGCTGGCCAACCCGAAGTATCTGGGCACCGACAAAGTTGGATTCTTCGCCGCGCTGCATACCTGGGGCCGCGACCCGGCTGCCTATCATCCGCATGTCCACTTCGTCGTTCCTGGCGGCGGGGTGAGCAGCGATGGGAGTCGCTGGTTGCAAACGCCCAGGGATTTTTTGTTTCACCATGGGCGGGCGATCCGGCTGTACAAACAACGTTTCGCCCGGGAGCTGAAAAAGTGTGGTTTGTACGAAGCCATGCCCTCCGGAGTCCTCAAAAAGAACTGGGGTGTCGACATCAAACCGGTCGGCAATGGAGAAGCGGTCCTGAAATATCTCGCCCCGTACGTTTACCGGGTCGCGATCAGCGACAACCGGATCGAAGCGACCGATCAGCACGGTGTGAGCTATCGAGTCACTCCCAGTGGTACCAAGAAGTCGATTTCACGAACCGTTACCGGGGATGAATTCGTGCGCAGTTTTGCCCAACACATTCTGCCGTCTGGCTTTCAGAAGATTCACTACTACGGCTGGATGAGTCCCAATTGTAAGACTCAACTGGAACAAGTCCGCTGGCTGGTCTGGTTGTATCTCGGCTGGACGTACTGGCTGGGCAGCGCCTTCCCCACACCGCAACCAACTTCCAAGCCTCGTCCCAGCTGCCGAGACTGTGGTGGCAATTTGACCTTAATCGCCATCGTCCAGCCCGATGGGCGAGTGGTCCTCGGCAACCCGGCGGCCCTCCACGCGCGAGGCCCACCATGAACCGGAGCAAGTTACCCAAATCGATGTCCAAGCTCGCAAAAACAGAGCGTCAAAAATCGCAATTGGGAAGCGATGCAATCGGCGTCCGCGCCGAGTTCGCCGAAAACACTAAGAAACCGCAGCAACAAGGCCCGCCTGCGGTATTGGTGAGGCAACCTCGTGGCAGATCCTGGAAAAACAGCAACCGGGGAACCCGCCACGCAACAAGTGCGAGGCCAAAACACCCCCGAGATGCCGAAGGCCCATTCCAGACGCCGAAGCAAAACCCAACTGCCCTTAATCAAAGCCGCCAAAGATCATTGATCACGACTGGGCCTTAGAAAACTCACCGGCCTTCTTGAACAGAGAACTTGAACATCGGCTCCGTTCGTACCTCACTACGCGATGTCAAATTCTTATTTGTTTTATTTGTTATGCCTACGGTGAAATCAGTAAATCTCGCCAAACAATTCACTAATTTTTGCTCGGGCTTTTTTTGGCAGATGTTTAAAGACTGCCTTGTCTGTTTCCTTCATCAATTCCTTGAGCCTTTTCTCATACTCTTGCTTTTCTTTCATTACGTTTTTTTTAAAGGACTCGATTTCCGCATCACTGAGATCCAGCCGATTTGCCATCACAATGTACATCCTGAAACGGTCACCACGCGAAACGAATTTAATCGGGCGCTGTCTTGCAATTTGATTCAGGCGTTTCATTTGATGCGGAAGCAAAATTTGTTCAATTTCTTTAACCGTTGAAATTTGATTTTCTTTCCACATTTCTGCCGCCAGCTTTTCGGCATCCTTGCTTGAAAGTGATTTAGTCTCCTCGCCGATCTGTTTTACACGGTCGGTATATTTAGCCTTCAGCATTTCAAGCTCTTTAACCTGAAAGTTGACAATTTCCAATTCGGTCCTAATGCGAGGATCCTTGGCAAGGTCGAAGACTTGCCTAATTTTGTCGGCCCTTTCCAGCCAGTCCTTTTCGTCTTTGGATTGAGCTAAACACAGGTTCGCCTGAAGTGAAATGACGAGTAATATCGGAAAACACTTATTCATGACTGACCAATTCGATTATTCAAGTCGATAATCTGCACAAAAGTTACTTGATGGGAAAAGAGGCCGTGCCGGCCCTGCGTGGGGTCACGATTGAGGTCCACCGCGGTGAAATGTTATGTTTAATGGGCCCCAGTGGCTCCGGCAAAACTACGCTGCTCAACCTGTTGGGTGGACTCGACGAGCCAAGTCGCGGGCATATTACGATCGACGGGGCAAATGTCATATCGATGAAGGAG
>CAMYNE010000489.1 GCA_947259675.1 uncultured Pirellulaceae bacterium | reverse complement strand
TTTCCTGTACCTGGTATTCGTGTTGTATGCGATCTTCGGAGCCCTTGGAATCATCGATGTTTAGACAGAGTCGATGAAACTGTGTTGTTCTGAGTCGAAACGTCGCAGGGCAGGGGAGTCGGGTGGTTTTGACGAGCAAGCGTTTTGACTAAAATAAACTTAGATAACTTCGAATTCGATTTTCAATTTGTGGACGAAATGTGAGCGCAGGACGAAATTTCATTGGACCTTATCAGCTGGTTCGCCTTATTCGTTCTGGAACAAAAACCCAAGTTTGGGAAGCCCTGGAAATGGGTGGAAAAAACCGAATCGCGCTCAAGATTTTGCATAGCGACTTTCGCAAGGATAAGCGGCAGATTGAAGAGCTGAAACACGAGGCGAGCGTTGCCGCTACGATCGACCATGAAAATGTGATCAAGATTCACGGATTTCATGACGAACATGGGTTGCCGTTGTTGGCGATGCAGCTGTTTAACGCTCGCAACTTGAAAATTGAACTGAGAGAACACCCGGAATTTATTGCGATGAACGCCCGGCCTATTCTTAAACAGTGTGCAGAAGGACTCCAGCATTTGCACGACCAAGGCTGGATTCATTGCGACGTCAAACCGGATAACTTTCTTGTTGATCAGGATGGCAACGTCAAACTGATCGACTTTTCTATCGCCGAGAAACCCAGAAAAAAGGGCTTCGGCTCATTGATGGGCAAGTCCAAATCGATTCGTGGAACGCGAAGTTATATGGCACCTGAGCAAATTCGCAGACAAAGACTTGATTTTCGAGCCGATATTTATGGCTTGGGCTGTTTGATGTTTGAGGTTTTGGCAGGGCGTACACCCTATACCGCTCCCACCCCGGACGAATTGTTGAACAAGCACTTGAAGGCTGCGATTCCTTCATTGGAATCGTGTAGCGGAGCTTCGAAGAGTTTTTCTCAGCTGGTCAGCCGCATGCTCGCCAAAGAACCTGACGAGCGCCCCGATTCCATGCGCCAAATTGCTTTGGAATTGACCCGGTTGCAAGTTTACAAACCAGGCAAACGGCCAACCGTAAAAACAACGAAAGACAGTTAAAGCGAAATCAGCCATGGATTATCTCGCATTTGAACAACCGATTGCTGACCTCGAAGCAGAGATCCAACGCCTGGAAGCTGAACAAGATCAATCAGCCGACGCGGTGGAACGAATGCGGACCCTCCAACGCGAACTTCGCGATATTTCCGAGGAGATTTACGGAAACCTGACTCCCTGGCAAACCGTTCAAGTGGCTCGCCACAAAGATCGACCGCATACGACTGATTATCTGTCACTCGTTTTCGATGAGTTTGTCGAACTGCATGGCGACAAGCTTTTTGGTGACGATCGAGCCATTCGAGTTGGATTTGCGAACCTGGAAAACAACAAGGTCATGGTGCTCGGTCACCAGAAAGGCCGCACGTTTCAGGATCGAACCGAAAACTTTTTTGGTTGCGCTCATCCCGAGGGCTATCGCAAAGCCATGTCGAAGATGAAATTGGCCGCCAAGTTTGGGTTGCCCGTGATTTGTATGATCGACACGCCCGGTGCTTACCCGGGAATCGGTGCTGAGGAGCGTGGACAGGCGCAAGTCATCGCGGAAAACATGTACGAGATGTCTCGCTTACCGACGCCCATTATTTGCGTGGTGATCGGAGAAGGGGGGAGCGGCGGGGCACTCGGGATCGGGGTCGGCGATCGAGTCGCGGTGCTGGAACACGCTTACTATTCCGTGATCAGTCCAGAGGGTTGCGCCGGGATTCTCTGGAAGGGGGCCGAACATGCTGAGAAAGCCGCGACGGCTCTAAAGTTCACTGCCAAAAATCTCCTTGAATTTGGCGTCGTCGACGACGTCATCGAAGAACCACTTGGTGGCGCCCATCGTGATCATCACTCGATGGCTGCCCGGCTGAGGCGGTATCTCAAAAAGACGCTCGGTACACTTGCAAAAAAACCAGTCGATCGGCTTCTCCAGGATCGCTACGATCGCTTTCGCAAGCTTGGTGTGTTTTACGAACAGGCCAGCGAGGAAGTGAATGAAGATGTGAATGAAGACGCGACTGAGGCTGTCAACGAAGACGCGCCTGAGGCTGTGAATGATGCAACGTCGGATGCCGCGTCCTCTTGAAATTGATTTTTCAACGACGGACTACGAGTACAGGGACCGTGGCTAACGCACGGAATATTTAATCGCAAATGGTGAATGGTGAATTGCTAATGCGGAAAGGCAATTAACAATTCACCATTCACAGTTCACCATTAATTATTAGACAGGAGAATCTGAATCGAGCTGTTTGGCTTCAAATGAGGGAGGCTTGGGACCACCGGGAACAAAACTTCTGCCTTCGAGATTCCTTGTTTGGAGTTCGGAATTCTAGTCAGACATGATTAGGGTTGGGAGGCCGAATACGCGATTTTGCGTGATTCCCCAACGTCCGATAATGTTTCTTATGTTCGGTTGGAGGTGTGGTTTTCTTCGAGGTTTAACCGCTTTGTTCAAGTGCCCAGTCGTTGCCTCGTGTCCCTCCTGTTCCTTTTTTGGTTGCGGCGGTAAGCCGCCAAAGGAGATCAATTCCATTTCCACGAATGGGCACAACCAAGTTACCTACCGATTGGAACCATCCGACGGTTCCGGCTCCAGGAATTTTCTGGCTGCTTCGCGAGCAGCGTCGGCGCCGGCGTTGAGCAGGTCTCGGGTGTCAACCTGCAATTTGGGCCAACCATCCTGTCCCTGCGTGATGGTTGTTCCTTGTCCCCATTGTGATGATGGTTGCTGAGACTGGCCGGAATTGGAATTCTGATAGATCGGCTGCTGTTGGTTTTGGTTGCCCTGCCCGCCGTAACCAGAGTTTTGATTCTGGTTCGGCTGTTGCCATTGACCCTGATAGTTCTGATAGTTTTGCTCTGAGCTGGTTTGCCGATAAGGATTGAACTGGCCATATTGCGGCTGATTGGGTTGCTGACCGGTGTTCGGTTGTCCACCGTAAATCGGATCACCCACGTCAGGTTGATTAACTAGCTGGCCGTTCGGTGTGAAACCCTTGCTTTCCAACTATTGATTAAAACGATCGACATAGGGGTTCATGACGTCATGATTCTCGGGTGGTACGACGGCGGTCAACTGG
>CAMYNE010000488.1 GCA_947259675.1 uncultured Pirellulaceae bacterium | reverse complement strand
GTGCAACCGGCACAGCCTGGTTTGACGATATCCAACTCGTGGAAGTGAAAAACGAAACTGAACAACCTCAGATGTCGGACGAAGAGGCCTTGGCATTTTTCGAATCATCCATCCTTCCGGTGCTCGAAAAGAATTGCTTTGAATGCCACGGAAGTGGCGATAAACTTCGCGGCGAATTCGTGATCACAAACCGGGAAGATTTAATCGCGGGCGGCGAGTCGGGGCCCGCCCTGGATCTTGAATCACCGTTGGATAGTCTGTTGATCAGCGCGATCAACTACGAATCCTACGAAATGCCGCCCACTGGTAAATTGGGGCAGTCCGATATCGACAACATCACCAAATGGATTCAATTGGGTGCTCCCTGGAAAGGTGACGGCTTCAAGCCTGAATCGGCGGCCAGCGAACATACTGTCCCACGCGTAACGGAAGAGACGAAAAAATGGTGGTCGTATCAAAAACCTGTGCGACCCAATTCACCCACATCCAATAATGGTTGGGCTCGCAACGAAATTGATCAGTTCGTTCAAAAACGACTAATCGACTCGGCGATTACACCAAGCGCAGAGGCATCTAAACAAACGCTCATTCGCCGAGCCTATTATGACTTGATTGGGTTGCCACCGACGATCAAACAGGTGAACGAGTTCGTTAACGACAACGATCCAAAGGCGTTTGAAAAACTTGTGGATCAACTGCTGGAATCTCCGCATTACGGCGAAAAATGGGCGCGACACTGGCTCGATTTGGTTCGTTACGCCGAGTCCAACAGCTATGAGCGAGATGGCACAAAGCCGTTCGTCTGGCGGTACCGTGACTACGTGATTCGCTCGCTCAACGACAACAAACCCTATGACCAATTTATTATTGAGCAACTAGCGGGTGACGAACTTCCAGGACATGAACCCGATCATATCATCGCCACGGGGTTTCATCGTCTGGGGAAATGGGACGACGAACCGGTGGACGCGAAACAAGCCTGGTACGACGACATGGACGACGTCATTGCGACGACTGGACAAGCCTTTCTGGGCATGACAATCAATTGCGCGCGGTGTCACGATCATAAAATCGACCCGATTCCCCAGTCGGATTACTACAGCATGGTTTCCTTTTTTCGAAACGTGCAGCGGTACGGCGTACGGGCTCACGAAACCGTTTTGGCCCAGTCGACTCGACCAATCGTTCCGCTGGCAGAACAGGAAGCTCACAGTCTGGAAGTCGAACGATACAAACAGGCAGTCAAAGACAACAGAAAAGCTCTCAACGAAATTGAGCAGCTGGTGAAGAAAGACTTTATCCCTGTCGAGCATGAAGAATTCAAACACGAAATGAATCGTGTCCCGCTCGTCAAAAAGCGAATTGGCAAAAAGATCGAGGAGGTGATGTTTGAACAAGCGGACGGTGAACGATACGAGTCTCTGTTCAATGAAATGAACCGTCTTCGCCGTGAAAAACCAAAGCAATTGGAATCCGCACTTTGCGTGACCGAACTTGGCGACACGGCTCCCGACACTTACATTCTCGTTCGCGGTAACGCGCACGCCGAAAGTGACCTGGTATCACCCGCCTTCCCAAGCGTGCTTTCACCGCCCGAACCGGAAATCGAGACTCCCGCTGACAAGAAATCAACGGGGCGCCGTTTGGCACTCGCCCGTTGGATCGCCAGCCCGGATAATCCACTCACGGCTCGCGTGATGGTCAACCGCATTTGGCAACATCACTTTGGCAGAGGCATCGTGCGCTCGGCAAACGACTTTGGTTTCCAGGGCACCAAGCCGACGCATCCCGAATTGCTTGACTGGCTGGCTGCCGAATTCGTTGAAAGCAGTTGGGATATCAAGCACATGCATCGTTTGATGATGAATAGCAGTACCTACCGAATGTCTTCCGCCCCACGTGCCGAGCCGTTAGCGGAGGATCCGACCAACGATCTGTTTTGGCGAGGTAACATGCGGCGATTGACGGCTGAGGAAGTTCGCGATTCGATTCTGGCGGTCAACGAAACGCTCAATAAAGAAAAAATGTTTGGGCCGAGCATTTATCCGACCTTACCAAGAGAAGTTCTCGAAGGTCAGTCTCGACCCGGTGAAAACTGGCATACGTCTTCTCCCGATGAGCAGGCTCGCCGCAGCGTTTACATTCACATCAAGCGCTCGCTGCCGGTACCGTTGATGGCCAGTTTCGATGTCGCCGATACGGACACCAGTTGTCCCGTCCGGTTCAACACGGTTCAGCCGACCCAGGCCCTGGGCATGATCAACAGCGCGTTTATTAACGAAGAAGCTGCAAAATTCGCTCAGTGCGTAAAGGAGCAAGCCGGCGAGGGAATATCAGAACAAATAAAAATCATCCTCTCGAAAGTGCTACAGAGAAATCCTGCTGAGCCGGAAATTCAACGCGGAGTCAAGTTTGTGGAAGATCTCCGTGCCAAAGGAATCGAAGATGAAAAATCACTGCAACTGTTTTGCGTTATCGCCTTGAACCTGAACGAATTTTTATACCTCGACTGAAGTCTATTTCGAATTCGGAATGGGAGGTCGGAAATCGGAATTTCATCCAAACCTGTTAACGAAAAAACGACAACGACATCATGAAAAAACAAAAAAGAAACTTTTGCGGACGAACTCGGCGAGAGTTCATGTGGCAAGCTGGAGGCGGATTTGCGGGAACGGCTCTGGCCGGCATGTTGGGCAACGACTTTTTCGCCAAACAAGCGGTCGCCGCCGACGGAATGGACGAGACAGCTGTTTGGAAAAATCCTCTTTTGCCGAAACAGTCTCATTTCGCGCCGAAAGCCAAGTCCGTCATCTTCCTGTTCATGTACGGCGGTCCCAGCCACATCGATACGTTTGATTACAAACCCGCCCTGATCGGGATGGACAACAAGACAATCAAAGTCAAAACGTTTGGTCGCGGCGGACACAAAAACCAGGGTCGAATTGTGGAACCGCGATGGAAATTCAAACAATATGGAGAATGCGGCAAATGGGTTTCGTCGCTGTTCCCGCATGTTGCGGAACACGTTGACGACATCGCCTTCATTCATTCGATGACTGCCGACTCACCGATCCATGGCAGCGCGATGTTGCAAATGAATAGCGGCGAGATCTTGTCGGGAAGCCCGTGTCTAGGTTCATGGA
>CAMYNE010000487.1 GCA_947259675.1 uncultured Pirellulaceae bacterium | reverse complement strand
TTGGTGGTGGCAACGAAGAATCCCGCAGAGCCATGGATGTCACTGCCGGCCGCGCTCAGTCGCGAGTGGTTGAACGAGTTGGCCACCAAATACGGTGAGAACAACGTGCGGAAGCTCGCAAGTTTGATCGTCGATAAAGAAATGATTGAACCGGCTCGTAAGGATCTGGAGCGCGAAGAGCTTGCGAAAAGCCTGGTAGCAGACGAAGAGGATTTTGAAAAGCTTAAAGAACTGACAGGTGAAGAATCGAAGCCAGAAGTCTTCAAGAAACTGATTGAGCCTGAATTCATCGACACGCTGCCCAAGGAAATCTATACCGATAACATGGAAACGGTTCGGCAGGATCTTGCCCCAAAAATTGAACGGGGTCGTCAGTTCTTCGAACGCGATGTGGTTAGCCTCATTCAGAAGATAAATGGTGAAAACAACGAAGAGATAGTACCAACTAAGGCCATTGGATTGGCTCATCTAAAAGAAATTGGGCCCGCCTACGCAGCTGGTGATGCAGAAACGTTTAACAGCTCACTCGAAGCTTATCTTGACGAGATTGACGCGAACAAGCCGGTTGGCATGAGCGGAATGGGCGTCGACGTCGAATCAATCTATAACCGGTTTTCGCCATTTTACTTATCGATGGTGATTTACTTGGCGGCGTTTGTAATCAGTTGTTTGGGCTGGATCGTTTGGCGAGATCCGCTTAAGCGAGCGGCTTATTCGTTGGTGGTGTTGGGGCTGACGATTCAGATTCTGGGGATTATCGCCCGAGTCGTGATTTCCGGTCGTCCGCCTGTGACCAATCTTTACTCTTCATTCATTTTTGTCTCGGCGGCTGGAATCCTCTTCCTGTTGATTGCAGAAAAAATCACGAAACTTGGAGTGGGGACACTGATGGCGAGCACACTTGGTTTTATCGTGCTCATGTGGGCCTGGGCGATGTCGATTAGCGATGGGGATACGTTTACCGTTCTTCAAGCGGTTCTCGATACACAGTTTTGGCTGTCCACCCACGTGATTTGTATTTCGCTTGGTTACTGCGCTACGATCGCGGCCGGGTTCCTTGGAATTGCGTACATTTTTGGGGCTTTGGTAACGAAGGTCTTTGACAAGAATACACGTCGGCTGTTTGCGAATGTCATTTATGGCGTGGTTTGTTTTGGCTTGTTGTTTAGTTTCTTCGGCACCGTGCTTGGCGGACTTTGGGCCGACGATTCCTGGGGTCGATTTTGGGGTTGGGATCCGAAAGAAAACGGAGCCCTGATGATCGTACTTTGGAACGCCCTGGTGTTGCATGCTCGCTGGGCAGGATTGATCCGTGCACGCGGCCTGGCCACGCTGGCAGTGCTTGGCAATATTGTCACCGTTTGGTCCTGGGAAGCCGTCAATCAAATGGGAGTCGGACTTCACGCCTACGGTGGCAGCGAAGGCAACCGGATGGCGTATGTTGGCATGTTTTGGCTTGTCAATCTCGTGGTCGTCAGCATCGCGCTGATTCCGACGAGTTACTGGTCAAGTTACCGCAACGACGACACACCGTGCGAGAAAACCGCGTAGACGGTAGGCGAGTCCACCGCACTGGACTCGTGTCAGCCCAGGACCGGCTAAACTACAGAATTTCTGTGGTACAAAACATTATTTTTTGGCTCAGCCTTAGTACTGATTTGTACTATTATTTTCTTTTGCCAATCGAATTGGCGTGATGTTGCGTTGGAAACGACCGAGAAGCGTGAGAACGTCTTCGTTTAGCAGTTCGGTTTCGGCGTTCGGTTGGATCAGGAATTTTGCCAGATCGATCAGCGGACGCGGGGGGCAAGTTTCATTGATGCTCTCAAATGCCGTGAGCCACCTGCCATAGTTGTCGTAGGCAATGTATCCGTTGTCGTTTCCTGAAAGGAAGAGCATTCCATCGTTAATTCCAATGTTCAGTTGCATGTTTCGGAAAAAAACCAGACCATCTTCATTTCCGAGCTGTTCAAAGTCAGGTGCGAGCTGAAAACCTAAATGGGAATTGGTTGCCCGCAACAAGTTTGAGCTGATCGTGCCTTCCGGGCACCAGGCCCTTGCAACCAACGAATGGATCAGACCGTTCTCAATCACGAAATTGGAAACGTGAGCCGTGCAATCGCCTTGCAACTCCTGCTGGTCGGTTTGAACGAGCGTTGACAAATCGATGTTTGCAAAATGGCCATCCAGAAATTGACTTGTCACTTGCTCTTCATTTATTTCGGAATCAAGTCTGCCATTGAATCGGCAGTTGTTTCCAAATCGTTTCAGGTCGGGCACAATATCGGACAACAGCCAACAGGGCAGGTAACTGCCGCTGGTATCCAATCCAAATTTTTGGTTTGAGTCCAGACCGTTGTGAAAGTAGCCGTGAAAGAGATTTCTGGCTGGATCGGTATCCACGCGAAAGCCAATTTCGGCCGCCGGTCCATTGGCAAGTCGATTGATGTTGATCGTCAGGTTTTTCACGTCCAGCGGCTGGATATTTTTGGTTTGAAACGATTCCGAGAAGACTCTCACCGTATCGTTGAATTCGATTGTCCACGGTTTTTGAACTCGATCACCCCGAACCATGTGGTCGCTAACCAGAGAAATTATTTCCGCAAGGGACTCGCTTGAAAATCGAGTTGGATAATCGACGACGACTCGATTAACCGTTCCCCGAATCACTCGAATTTGCGTCGTTCCGAACAGCAATCCATATCGAGAATCGGTAAATTTGACGCCCCGCAGAATTGTGACGTTCGGACCAGGTGTTTCAATTGAGTCGATGGTCGTCGGCAGTCCAAGCTCAGCCTGAATCGTTCGTTGCCAATCTTCAACCGTTTGAGGATGCAAGATCCAGTAGATCGAAATCGCCGTCGGCAGCAGACAGAAAAAAAGGAATGCAAAACGGCATCGTGTGCGTCTCCAATTGTCACTTAGATGATCTCGAGCCATCTCTGACTTCCATGTCAGTTTGTAATTCGAAATGTACGTGGCGTTACATGAACAGCAAGGGCCGCTCCAAACACCGGATCGAGATCTTAGCGACTAATGCGGGTTTAGTGAAACAGCTTCATGTGCTTGCAAGCCCAAAAATGCTATCACCTCCGATATCGTTGATCGCAATGCTCGTTTATTATTACGTACGACGTTGTCTA
>CAMYNE010000486.1 GCA_947259675.1 uncultured Pirellulaceae bacterium | reverse complement strand
AGTCCGTCGAGTTCCCCTTCGGTGCGGGCAGCGATGATCTCCATCCTCCCATACTTGAGGTTGGCGGGATAAGGCCGCGTGAACACGTGCCAAATGTCGTTGAAACCTAACCAGTACAGCATCATCACGATGACTTTGGGGCCGGTTGGTGTCCACGAAAGTGAATGAACGCCCGACATCTTAAGCTCGGCCCGCTCAAACGTGCAGATCATTCCGCGTTCGTCTTCCTTAAAAATCATTGCCGAATTAAACCAAAGCAGCTCTTTGGTCATGTCGGCCGCGATCTTGAGGCCCTGAATCGGATCGGCCAAATGATAGAAAATGCCCTTGAACAGCGTGATGTCCGCCGGCTCAAGATTCCTTTCTCGCAACCGCATCATGTCGAACACTTCAAACTCGATGTTATCGGTGGGTGCTACGCGACAGTTTTCCTGGACGAAACGAGCCTGATCGATCCAGTGATCTCTGACGTCAAATCCAAATGACTTGGAGGCTCCCAATTCGCGCATCCAAAAACAATACGCGCCAGAATTACAGGCGCAGTCCAAAAATGTCTTGCTCTCCACGCCATCTGGATAGATGGCCTTGATTTTGCTTTCGAACTCGTCCCGGGCATCGATAAAGCTGACGTTGCCATTGTTAGCCCGCTCGATTTCTTCTGCTTCGAAAGCACAGCGAATATCGACTTCGGGCGTCAACTGCAAATTATGATGCCACGGTTTTAGTGCGCGTATCTCACGGATCAATTCTGCTGAACTCATAATGCTGCTGCAAAAATATATGGAAGGTTTCTAAGTCAAACGATTCTATTTCGTCCGGCCCATCCTACCAACTTTCCGCAAATTCGCGGAGCGGACGTGAACGACAACCGTAGGCGAGCCTGTCCCAGACTCGCGTCAGCCTGAGACAGGCTGACCTACAGATATTCGCGAGCAGCCACAAATTTGGGCATTTGTGTGAGTAATTGAGGAGATCGATTGATCTTGTCGCTGTCCTGGCACTCATCTAGACTCTCGCCGCATTAAATTAGGCAAGCGAGGCAGAGATACGCGCTGGCCGATTCGCGTATCGATGATTAACGGAAAATTCGATGAGACATCTAATACTTATTTTGGCGCTGGCAATCTGTTTGCTCTGTGACACAGTCGGCGCCCAAGGTCTTCTTGCACCGATCGGCGAACGAGACTGGCTTTCCGAAAAACTCAAGCAGACCATGGGTGGACAAGATCTGGCGACTTTGTTTGAGCCAATATTGCGTAAAGGTTCGCTGGTTGCTGAAACACTGGATGAACCAAAATCACAACCTCGGATGCAATCGCCACCACCCATCTCTGACTTAACGCCTCCAATGGCGAGACCGCTACAGCCCCTGGTTACTGAATTAGCGATCGAAAAACAACCTTCGGCTGACGACAGTCGTGTGGTCCTCGCATCGGCAACAACCGAGATTCTAGAGGAGGAGGAAAGCGGATCACATTCGTCCAATGACGCCAAAAAGGAAGAAACCAATTCGACGGATGCCGGCGGCGGTTCAGAATCGAAATCTTCCAGCGAGCTGGCTGTTTTGCAGGATCAAATTAAGCAATTCAAAGCGACGATTGGTTCTGACGAACAAATCGATAGTTCGAAAAAAAATGAACGGCTGGAACGTTTGACGGCTGCTCAGAGTTCATTGAACAAAGCCGCGACTTTGGCAGTCAAAAAGGTCTTATACCGAAGTCAGCTCGAGCAGTATCCGGCTGAGCTAAAAATGCTCAGTAAAGCAACGGCTGATGAATCGAAGCCCGAATCGCTGGAGATTGATGCCGACACAACGTCGGATTCGCTCCAGCCGGAGTTGCAGTCGCTGCGGCAAAAACTCCAGGACGAAGAACAGGATTTCGATAACCTCGACAGTGAGTTCAAAAAGTTGAACGATCGAATTACAGAGATCCCTTCGATCCGTGCCCGTTTGGCTGAAGAGCTAGTCAAGGTTGACGAAATTCTATCAACGCTCTCGCAGCAAGATGAGGACCTCGACGTTCAAATGAACTGGTTTGTTCAGAGTTCAAAAAGAATTGCTTTGCAAGCGGAACTGGACATGTTGGATTCCGAGTCACTCCGTCAAAAATTAGCGGGTAAGTATCTTCCAACAAAACGAGACGAAGCTTCTCGCCAGGTCAAGAAGTTTGAAGCTCGAATCAGCACTTACGAACAAGCGATTGCCGATTTGCGTCGTGATGAAATGAAGCAGCAGGCGGAGCAAGTTCGATGGGAAGCAATCAACGCGCATCCGGCGCTCAAGGATATTGCCAATCGCAATCAGGAATTGACGAAGCTGCGGAGCAATATTACCGAACGCATTCAGGCTGCCAACAAAGAACTTGCGCAAGTCAAGGGTCTCGTTGAAAGTCTGGTTGAGAACAAGCAGGAACTTGAGAAAAAAATCGATGTGGCGGGCGGCGTTACCCATTCCAGCGGAATGGCGTTAGTTGAGAGTCGCCGTCGTCTCGAATCACCTTTTGAAAGTCTTGCTCGAATCAAAGCGATCCGTTCTGAGCGAAAAACGGTCAATGTCGCCGTGTTGACCCTGGAAGAAGAAAGAGAGCCACTGGTCGACCCCGTTGAATTTATCAAGCAACAGATAGGGCAGGGCGGTAATGCGAATTTCGAACAGGAAAAACTTTCAGTCGCGGCGGTGAGGTTTGCCGAAACCAAACTTCAATATCTTGATGGGTTGCTGAACGACTACCGCCAGTATCGTGGACTCCTGGAGGAACTGGAAGTTAGTCGAAACGATCTGGTCGCCCAGATCGCCGAGAATCGAAAATACATTGATGAAATGGCGTTATGGGTGCGCAACACCGCACCCATTTCCATCAAAGACGTACGTACGTCAGTCGCGGGACTCCGGGCGTTTTTCGAGCCCGAGGACTGGTTGGCAATGGGAAATGTTCTTCGACAACGCGTGACTTCCAAGCCTCACGAAACCGCGCTGGGGGCGTGCGGATTAATGGTGGTGGTACTCATGACTCGACGATTGAAACAGAAATAAAAGAAGCAATGCCAGACCAGAATCCAGCGGCAACTGAACTACAGGCAGGGCCTAATCCGACGCTGCTGAATAATATTCAGCTGTTTTCACGTTATGCGCCAACGCTTAA
>CAMYNE010000485.1 GCA_947259675.1 uncultured Pirellulaceae bacterium | reverse complement strand
TGCCCATTCAACTGCGAATTTTGCGACATCATCGAGTTGTTTGGCCGCGTGCCGCGGAGCAAGACGACCGAACAAATTCTGGCTGAGCTCGATATGCTTTACGACATGGGATATCGAGGGTGGGTCGATCTGGTTGATGACAACTTTATCGGCAACAAGCGGCAAGTCAAACCAATGCTGGTGGCACTCAAAAAGTGGAGCGAAGAGCGAAATTACCCGTTCTATTTTTCCACCGAAGCGACGATGAACCTGGCGGACGATGATGACTTGCTAAACAAAATGCGGGACGTCGATTTTCGATTCGTGTTTATGGGCATTGAAACGCCTGATCCAAAATTACTATCGTTGACGCAAAAGCGCGTTAACGCCATGAAGCCGATCGCAGACCGGATCAACAAGATTTACGATTACGGAATCTCGGTCACGGCAGGATTCATTTTCGGCTTCGACGAGGAAAAAACCGGCAACGACGACGTGATGATCGCCTGTATCGAAGAAACCGGTATCGTGATCGCCATGGTCGGCCTGCTCGTGGCGCTTCCCAATACGCAGTTAACCAGACGATTGCAACGCGAAGGTCGGTTACTGTCTGACGAAAAACATGTGTTTGATGGTCAAGACCGTACGTACCAGATCGTCACTGTCGGCCAAAATACAGATGGCGAAGACAATCAAGCTGCCGAGTTGAACTTTGTTACGTCACGCGATCGTGTGGAGATCTATCGCGAATACAAACGAGTTATCGAGACCATTTATGACGCCAAAGTGTTCTTTGATCGAATTCTGTCCACGGCGTTGCGCCTAAAACTGGTTGGGAAACATCGGCCTCGCGGCTGGGAAGCTCGGCGGGACTTACGTGCTTTTCTGAGAGTTGCGTGGTGGATGACCAAGAACAAGTCGACGAGATGGCTTTACTGGCGGAACACGCTGCGGACGCTGTTTCTGGGCCAGGCCAAGGTGCAGTTTTGCCAATCGATGATGGCCTTGTTCATGCACTATGAGGGCCAATCGCGGTACACCGCTCGTCAAATGGACGAGAATATCAATCACGCGATCAACCATGCCAAGTTTCCGCGACAAGTTTCCGAAATGCCCATGTTAGCATTGCCGATCGTCGATCCCAACCTGCCCGTGTCGAAAGAATTGGCCTAAGCGTCTTTTTCCAAATCTTCCAACCGGCTGGAATGGCAAACACGCTGTTGGTTCAGGCTTGAAACAAACAGTGCTATTCGGGTAAGAACCTGTTTTTTCGGTTTTCAACTCGTCGAACGAACCGTGACTGTTGAGTAAACGCTCCCCGCGCTTTCACTTGACCGAAGTGTTGAATTCGAAGTCGAAATCGTCGGAGGATTTTTGATCGCGGAAGGCAGCTGTTTTGGTACACCGGACGACTGGCGACTTTAGGGGATAATCAAGAGCCACGATGCATCACAAAAAAACGGCTGGTTTTCACCAGCCGTCTGTTCACTCTTTAAATGGGTCTGCATCTAATTCGATTAGATTTAGGTGCTAAACGAATTTCCACAACCACAAGTCTTTTTGGCGTTTGGATTGTGGAATTGGAATCCACGTTGTTCAATGCCTTCGTAGTAGTCGACGGTTGTGCCTTCGAGAAACAAAGCACTTTTCCTATCGACAACAACCTGGACACCATGTTGTTCGGTTTTATGGTCGTTTGCCGCGTCGTAATCCGAGGCAATATTGAGGCTGTAATTGAATCCGCTGCAACCACCGCCAGCGACGCCAATTCGCAAGATTGCATCGGCTTCGTAGTCGCCCTCTTCGATAAATCGCTTGATTTCCTTTGCGGCTGTTTCGGTTACGGTCACACTCATCAGATCTTTTCTCCAAGATTGGTTGATTCGAACGGGTTCAAAGCCGCTCGTCCTCTATTCGTCATTTTTTGTCGGAAGTGTTTAATTGTCCAGTGCATTTGCGGATGATGATAGCGAAATTCGCAATTGTCATCCATTTATCGCTTTTTTTACGGCGAAAACGCGCCAGAATTGGCCAATCTAATTGTCTGACCCGTTTGCCGCAATGTCACCGGGCGCATTAGCACGAGGGATGGACCTTTGGTCCCAAAATTCCAACGCAAATCTATAAACTTGGCGCTGTCCAACTAGTCTATTCGATGATGAACGGCTCTTGCTCGTTCATCAACTCCGGCACATCCTCGTCAACGTCGCCCAATCCGGTGACGAATTGCAGATCAATCATCGCTCGCTCGGTTTCTTTCATGCTGTCGGCGACTGCGTCGATCTGCCCCGTCATGTAATCTGGATCCTGACGGTTGACAGATATTTCAGCCAGCGACTTGATTTTGTTTTCGACCCGTTCAAGCTCGAGCATCACGAACTGATAGTTGCCCTTAGCGTGTTCGTAGTTGAGCAATCGTTCCTGCAACGTCGACTGGTTGTCCAGTAACGTTCGCCGAATTTTTTCTGAATGAGATGACGTCGTGTTCTCGTCAAGTGACTCCAGCTGGGTCTCGATGCGCTGAAGATCATCATTGATCTTCTCTTCCGACACGGTGTCAAAAAAACGATCGAGCGCGTAGGTCAGCAGAAAGCCAACCAATACACCGATCAATGCAGCGGCCAGAGCCTCGAACATCTTGAGGCACCAGACGCGCTGGCGGAAAGCCAATAGTTTCTCTCGCAGCGACTCCGGGATCTGAAGCTTGCTATCGCGAGTGACTTGCATGAGGTATCCCTCTCCATCGAATTTGGCGGATCGCGCTCCCGTATCCTGTCAAAGCACCAGTGCAACTAGAGTACCGTCTAGAGGGGGATGCGACAAACTGAAAGCGGTCGTAGCAGCAGTAAAGCGAGAAAACCCGGTTACGTTGCCTGAATGGCTATGCCAACTCTTGGAGGCGGCCACTGCTGTCGCCGATTGATTCGGCAGGGGTTCCCATGATGTCGAGCATCGAGAGGAACAGATTTCCCATCGGTCGCTCGCTCTTGGGAACAATGTATCGGTTTGTTTCGATCTGCCCTCCGCCGCTGCCGGCCAGCACGATCGGCAAGTCGCCATGGTCGTGACGGTTGCCGTCGCTGATCCCGCTGCCATACAGCACCATCGACTGATCCAACAGCGTTCCGCTTGCGTCGCTGATCGAGTCAAGCTTCTGCAGGAAGTAG
>CAMYNE010000484.1 GCA_947259675.1 uncultured Pirellulaceae bacterium | reverse complement strand
TCAGCCGCTCTGGATCAATCGAACGGATCTTGAATCGGCAATGAAGCGAATCGAGCCAAGCGATTTACAGTTGTTGGAACGGGTCGCTGGTCGCATCAAAGTCTTCGCTCAGGCACAACTCGACTGCCTTCAATCGCTGAACGTTGCCGTCCCGGGTGGAACCGCCGGCCACACCATTGAACCGATTGAACGAGTCGGGTGTTATGCGCCAGCAGGCCGGTTTCCGCTTCCGTCAACGGTGTTAATGACCGCGGTCACGGCGACAGTCGCCGGTTGCACTCACATCACCGTCGCGACGCCAAAACCTTCGGACTTGATGCTGGCCGCTGCGTATGTTGCCGGGGCGGATCAGGTGCTTGCCGTCGGCGGCGCACACGCAGTGGCCACGATGGCATATGGAACGGAACATCACGCGCCCTGTGATTTGATTTGCGGACCGGGAAACCGCTGGGTGACTGCAGCGAAAAAAATTGTTAACGGCGATTGTGGAATTGACATGCTTGCCGGACCTTCGGAACTGGTCGTGATCGCCGACGACGAAGCGAACCCGGGAACGGTGGCGGCGGACCTTTTGGCTCAGGCAGAACACGACACCGACGCGCGACCGATATTGATCACGTTATCCGGGAAATTCGCTCAGCAAGTGTGCGAAGCCCTGGAGCTCCAACTTATGGATTTGGAAACCGGGGAAATTGCCCGTCAATCACTTTCCAAAAGTGCAATCATCGTCGCGAAGTCCATCGAAGAGGGAATCAGAATCGCAGACCAACTTGCGCCCGAACACCTGGAATTGCACTGTCACGACGCGACCAGAATTTCGCAGCAGATTCGTCACGCCGGTTGCATTTTTGTCGGCCATGATTCAGCCGAAGTCTTTGGCGATTACGGCGTTGGCCCCAATCACACCTTGCCAACAGCTGGGACAGCTCGGTGGAGTGCCGGTTTGAATGTGTTTACATTTTTGCGGATCCGAACCTGGCTGAATCTTCAATCAGCGCCTCGCGAACTGATCGAAGACACCGCTCGACTGGCCGAGCTTGAAGGCCTCGTCGCACATCGTCGCGCCAGTCTTCGACGTTAATGCGCGCGAGGCCACAGTCCGTCACGTCGTTTAAACTCTAGTTAGCCGCAGGGCCGTTCAAATCTGAATGAACGTAACACAAGTCATTCTGAGGGAGCGCCAGCGACCGAAGAATCTCACGCGAAAACACGAGAGATCCTTCACTTCGCTCCACTCAGTTCAGGATGCTAGGTTATTACCGAGGATTCAGTGGCCAACTCTAAACGCAGTTTTGCTCTAATGATTGCCACCCAAGTCATGAATCGTATTGTGTATTTTGTTTTGCAACCGTTTGCCTTCCGCGGTTTTGATCGAGTAGTTGATTTCCATCCCCCAGGTGGGTTTCAGATCCGGAATCAACAATTCAACAGATTTTCTGTCGTCGCTGATCGTGATATTGTTAATTTCGAGCCGCTTTTCGTTGTAATGGTCCGAGCCATATTTGGCGGTACGTTTGAGATCCCAGCTTGTGATGGCCCAATTGTCTGGTTCAACTGTTGAATCTGGATCCAACGGGCCGCTGAATTGAATTCGAATTTTGTCAGCGTAAGCTGATAACCCGATTGGCAAATAAACCGGTTTGTCGGTGCGACGAATTCGGTAGAAACCGCCGGGTTGCTGTTGAGAACTCGACCAGGCGAACATTCCGCAACAATAAAGTTGACCATCAGACGGATTGAATCGACCGCGCATCACGCCGGTTGGAAACTGAGGCAAATCAAATGCGCACATGCCGCCTTGCATTTGATCGCCAACCTTTTCGTGGGGGACGATATAGACCTTGCCATAGCCGTATGAAAAATTCAACAGCTTGCCATTCAACTCACCCCATTTCGGACTGTCGACCCACATCAACTCCGCAGGCGAACGATCAAATGAATTCGTGATCCAACACAAAGGAGGATCCATCGCCTCGTCTGATTCGTCTGTTACGTCGTGATAGCCGAACATGTTTCCATAAAAACCACCTGGCTTCACCCAGTTGATTCGGTTTTTTGGATTCCAATGCCCTTCTTGATCGGTGACGACAAAACTGCCGTCAGGATTGAGACAGACTCCGTTCGCCGCCCGAAAACCGTTCGCTACGATTTCCGTTTTTCCCCCATCCGCAGAGACTTTGAGGAGCGTTCCATGATGTGGCACAATGGCGGTGAGCGCATGACGGGCTGACTTTGCATAGTAAAAATTGCCTTCTTCGTCCGTTTGCAAACCCATGGCAAACTCGTGAAAGTGTTCGGTTACCTGGTGGTCATTGTTGAAGCATTCATAGAAGTCGGCTTCATCATCACCATTAAGATCGTGCAGCACACAGATTTGATCACGACAACTAACATAAATCTTGTCGTCGATCCATTTGATGCCCAACGGTTGAAAAAGTCCGGCGGCAATTCGGTTCCACTTCGTTGTTTTTTCGTGCAAACCGGAGACTCGGAAGACACCACCGTCCCACGTCGAAACGACTGCCGTGTTGCCATCCGGACTAAAGTCCAATCCAGTCAGCCTCAACTGACAACTCCAGGGGTTGTCCGTTGGGCGAACAAAAACGTCGACTGCAAACGGACCGTCCTCGTCACCCATGATCGTTTCGGACTCGAGAACTTCCGGATAATTTCGGGGTCCGCCAATTGTGAATTGTTTTAGATCATCCAATCCAACTACTTGGGACATTTTTTCTCGAATCATGGTTGCCGTTTGGGCGTTGACCGCGTTGGCGAGACGAATGATGATCTGGCAAGGCTCTTTTGAGGGAGGGATTCTCAGCCGGACATGGCCATTCTCCGAAAAAAGTTCCGCAGCGCTGCCGTCAGTCGAAAAGTGAGCGACCAAACCAGTGGCGGCTCTGGTTGCATTCTGGCTGACCAACCTGGCGGTATGATCATTGCCGCTTGTGTCAACAATCTGATCAGCTCTTGTCTCATTCCAGGAGGCAACTAGTTTATCGTTCGCAATTTTGGCTTGACCCTTGAGTTCTTCAGACGAGAGCAGCCGTTGATAAAATCGAACGTTCTAGATTTGGCCGTTGAAAAACTTCCGCGTCTTTGGCGCGCCAAGTCATGGCGATCTCGTGCCATTTACCGTCCGCGACCCTTGTTTTGGACCGGACAGCACCGACCCAACCGATATCGAACGTCAGGCGACCGCCCCGAATGAACAGCGTTTTGCCGTCGGCAACCCACTCGGATTCGTCTTTTGTGAGTGCGAGAATGGACCCGTCTTTTTTGGTCTTGATTTTGGCAACGATGGTGAAGTCTTTTTCATCCCAATCAAAACCGCTCGCGTCGGTTTGGGCAAAATTTGTTCCGTCGAAATTCAGACCCGAGTGTGTCATTGGTTTTCTCGAACCGCGCTCCGGCGGAAGCACCGAGATGGAATGATCGGAAGACTCAACGGTGTACGTTTCATCGGATTCAGCCAGCTGAAGAGTGATGTCGCGGCGATGTGGGCCGACATTGAGGGTGCGCACAAACACAGGTTGATCGTCAATAAAGCTCAAACTGGGCGATTCGAGGATGTCCGTACCGTCAACGGTGTACTTGAGAATCGATTGTTTGCCGAACCGATACATGCCTTTGTACTGAGCCCATTTTCGATCGAGTGGGCCGTATCGTTTCCCATCACGGCCTAACAACCGCTCGTCCTCGAATCCGTCTGTGTCGGGATTGGCCCAGCCCGGACCGACCGGGTTTTGAAAGTGAATTTTGCCCGTCAGCTTCGGGTGACTGTTATGCATTCCATTGAAGTGGATTCCGTGATAGTCGATGAATTGCTCGCTCCAAGCGGCCGCAACACGCATCGTGTCGTGGTCGTACATCATCCAGTACTTGCCCGATTCAACTCCTCCCGGTCCGTCGTCCAGCCGAATGGTGATTCCTTTTTGAGCGATGTTGGAACCGTCGTTTGAGACTTCGATCGTGTTGAACCAACTCGGACCGTAGTCCATTTTTGTCCAAGGTTTGGCTAACACTGGTTTGGGGCCAAACGTATCGCCCGTCGGAAGACCGGCAAGATATTCTTCCGTAACGTCAAACAGCTGCGATGAATTATGCGGCTCGATGAGTTTTTTTCGGAGATAGTAAATCACGGAGTATTTTTGCTGAGGCACCATCCATCGCTGGGCGTTCATCATCCCATAGCCATGAGTGAGCGTCTTGTACATCGTGTACGGATCGTTGCCATGCTTAAATTTTCCTTCGGCAAATCGCAATGACGTCGGCATCGAACCCTCCTGTTCGAAGGTCCCATGACAGCTGGCGCAACGCAGCTGATAAATTTCGTCGCCGCGACTGAAGGAAACATTATTCCAACCCCGAATCAAACCTGCGTGGTCAACATGTTTTTCGTATTCCGGTAGCGGGACTTGAGCGAACATGGCGGAGGCTGGTTTAAGTTGTAAAGCCCGCCCGGGACCATTTGTAGCAATGTCTTTGAGGTAGCAAACCAAGTCGAGAAACTGTTGCCGATCGGCCAACTGGTTGGGCAGGTCTTCCGGCATGGTCGATTTTTTCGTCGACTTCCATTCGTCGATTTCGGACTTCTCGATCTTAAGTGGCACAACCGCTTGTTCGATGCGATCAATCGTTAAGCTTGAGTCGGATTCGTCCGTTTTGATGCCAGAAATCAAGCGACCATCTTCCAATTGCACCAGCGTCGTTTCGAATCCTTCTTTGATTTGAGCCGACGGCTTCAGAATCGACTCCACAAGATGCTCAACTTCGACTTTACGTTTTTCGGATAAATCCGGTCCCAACCGTCTTCCCTGAGTCGGTTCATGACACTTCGCGCAATTCATCGTTGGTTGATAAAAAGCCAAAGCACCGCGAGTTGGGTCTCCGAACGTAATTGCGTCGGCAGCCAGAATCTCCAGTGATTCCCGATTCAAGCGTTGAGTGAGTGAATTTGTTTGTGCAAACGACGGTAGCGACAAAAAGCAAACGGCAATCAGAACGACGGGGGATGTTTTCATAGTCAGTAATCAGTCGTCAGTTGTCAGTCGGCAGTAGTGTCAGTCGGCAATCGCCAGGGGCGTTCCGACCTCCGCATTCCAAGCCGCTATTCAAGATTTTCAATATCCAGCTCTTCGAGCCCGAGTTCTTCAATCGGCTGAGAGAGCACATCTCTGTCTCGCACGGGGAGGTCGTCGACATCATCAATTTCTCCGTCGAAGGGCTGAACGATGATGTGGTTGCCTTTCACGGCTGAGACTTTGATCGGTTGACCCGCTTCAATCGCGAAGCCATCAGAAAGCGCATCATACTTTTTGTCATTGACGATAATGATGCCGCTGGGAAGCATTTTGGTTTTGGCGGTTCCCAATTGTCCTACCAGGCTTTGAATCTCGGTGTATGTTTCGCTGTTTGGCATGACTTCTTCGGCCGACATATGACCAAGAATGATCCGCCTTCCAATTGGAGTATGAGGCCAGACTTTTACCATCAAAGCAAGCAAGAGCGGTAGGGCCAATACGGTTACCAGTAACACGATCGCGCCGGCTTGAAGGCTGTGAAAAAAAGCAACGACGATGCCCGACACAAGCAGGATTCCTGCCAAGACGCCTAGCGTTCCTGCCGACGGCACAAACAGCTCGAGAAAAACGACCACGAAACCGATGCCAATCAAGAGAATTGACCAGTAAATTGGATCCATGTCAAACTGCAATCAATAGAAACCTGGTACGGGAAAACGGCAGCCAGCAAAACCTGACCGAATTGTAAAT
>CAMYNE010000483.1 GCA_947259675.1 uncultured Pirellulaceae bacterium | reverse complement strand
CCCAAAAGGCGACCGTCATTCCATCCGCGTGAATGAACCTCCCATGAAACCCGGGCAAAATTTCCTTGGGCTGTATGTCTTTGAGTGCGAGAAATGTCATCGTAACTCCCGATATTCGTCGCCATTTTTATTTGTATTCTGGAAATAGTTTAGTGCATATGTCCCTTCGTTTAACCGCGTTGCCCAACGGGCCGCCTGGACTAAGCAAAAATTGCCTTTAGTGGCGTGAACGCCTGGCTTTTAACACGTTTTAAAGAAATTCTTGTCGGGAAAGATGTCATAAACTTCGCTATAATCTGCGTTGACGATGTCCGAATACACAACACACCAGACTCTGCTCGAACGGCTGTCGGCCGGCACCGATACCAAAGCGTGGTTCGAATTTCATGACCGCTATGGAATATTGATCCGCGCTACGGCGCGGCGCCAGGGTTTGCAGGAGGCTGATTGTGACGAAGTGGTACAAGATGTATTAACGTCACTTTCGCGAGCGATGCCAGAGTTCAAATACGATCCATCGAAAGGCAAATTTCGAGCTTATCTTAAGACGATTACTCTTCGCTCGATTATCAGTCGCAGCAACAGAAAAAAACTGGTCGTTGCAAACGACTTTTTGATCGAACAGGCGATTAGCGATTCCGCTTTGGACAAAGTCTGGGAAAGCGAATGGCGACAATACCATCTGCGACTGGCGATGACGGTGGTTGAAAGAGAATTCAACGTCACGGATCGAGCTGCGTTTGACGCCTACGCGATTCGCGGCGAAAAAGCCGAAACAACCGCCCGATCGCTGGGCATCAGCACCGATCAGGTGTATCAGGCAAAATCCAGAATCCTCAAAAGACTTGGAACATTGATCGAAGATCAAGTGCAAGTGGAGGGATAACTCGATGAACGAAGATTCATGGTTCAGTGACCCTGATAAGTTACTCAATGAGGTTCGTCGCTGTGAGGCGGCGGGATTCGTTGTGAAGATTCCAGGATACGACTCCCTGGACCCGATCGCACGCGGGGGTCAAGGGACGGTCTATCGCTCAGTCCAACTGGGAACTGGCAGAGACGTGGCCATTAAGATCATGTTCGAAGGTGCAACCAATGTTGTGGAACGCCGCCGCCGTTTCGAGCGTGAAGTCGAATTGGCCTCGTCACTTGAGCACCAGAATATCGTCAGGATTTACGATGGAGGCACGTTACCAAACGGATCACTCTATACCGTAATGGAATTCATTGACGGTGTTCCGCTCGATGAATTTGTTGCCTCGTCAGCGCTAACAAAAACCTCTCTGGTTTCACTTTTTGCAATTATCTGCGATGCCATAAGTTACGCTCATCGCCGGGGCGTCATTCATCGTGACCTGAAGCCGAGCAACATTCTTGTCACCGAGGATCGGCAACCTCAGGTGCTGGACTTTGGTATCGCCAGGTGTATCGGCGAGGCAAGTCCGACAACTCGTACCGGCGAATTCGTTGGGACATTGGGGTATGCGTCGCCCGAGCAAATCAGTGGAAGTCCGAATGCCATCGACACACGATCTGACGTCTATTCGCTGGGAGTCATTCTGTACCGGCTGCTGACTCAAAGGGCTCCCTACACAGTTGAAGGCCCTATCGCAACCGTCGTAAACGCAATTCAGACCGTCGATGCTCGCCCACCGTCCCGAGTGTGTTCAAATTCGGATAACGATCTGGATGCGATTGTAATTCGTTGCCTGGAGAAGAATGCGGATGAACGATACCAATCCGCAAACGCGTTGGCAGCCGACTTACGGCGATACTTGACAGGCGACATTTTGGATGCGAAGCGAGATCAAACCTGGTACATGTTACGCAAAATCATTCGCCGACATCGATACAAAGTCGCCGTTGCGACCGCAGCGTTTTTGTTGCTAATTTCGTTCACCGCAATCGTAACTTCACTTTGGCAACGGGCAGTCACCGAAGAACAAAAAACCCGAGAGATCAACGTCTTTTGGGAGGACACGCTCGGATCCGTCAGCCCAAGTCAGCCTGATCAGCCGATTACGTTTCAAGACGTTTTGGATGAAGCCGTTCATTGGGTTGCGATTACGACAGAGAATCGGCCCGAAGTTGAAGCTTCTTTGCGAACGACGATCGGCAACGGTTACCGAAACATTGGATTATTCGAAAAAGCCGAAACTCAGTTGCAGCGATCTTTGACCGTTCGCCGGCAATTACACAGTGACCGTCACGTTGATGTGATTCAAAGTTTGAATTCGATCGCGTTGCTCCGCAAGAGTGAGGGCAATATTGAGGCGGCCGAACGTGGATTCCTCGAAACACTTGACGCCAGAGAAGCCCTTTTGGGGGGTGACCATCCCGATGTGGCAATGAGCCTGCAAAACCTTGGACGAGTCGCAATGGAAAACGGGCGGTTGGCAAAGGCGGCGGAATATTTTGATCGGGCCTTGAACATTCGAAAGCGCCATTTCGCGGCTAATAATCCAGCCATCGCAACCGTCTATTTCAATCAAGGCGATCTGGCGAAAGCCAAAAATGAACTGGAACGGGCCATCGAGCTTCATCAACAGGCACTTTCGATCCGGAAATCCCGGTTGGCCGAGACTCATCCGGACATCGCTCGGTCGTTGATCAGGATCAGCCAGCTGATGCTCGAAACGGGTCAGCCAGAACAGGCTCATCAATTCGCGACGGACGCACTGCGGTTGCGTCGAGAGACACTTCCGGCGGACCATCTTCTAATTCAGGAAGTGAAACAACTATTGGAGAGAATCGTTGACGAAAAACAATGACATTGAATTGGCGGTACTTGAGCACTTCCAAAATTTATTTGCGATTGTGTCATCCTGAACCGAAGCACGAGGTGAAGGATCTCCGTGAACCAGCGAGAGACTTCATTGGCAAGGTCCTTCAGAATGACGGAGGCAGACACCAATTGCGCCATATTCGGTCTCTCGCACGGAAAAACACGATGTTTCACGCAGCTGTGAGCGGCAAGGCGCTAGAGCCGCCGGTTCGATGCAGAAGAACCGGCGGCTAGCGCCTTGCCGCTCATAGAAAGTGGCGCTGTCCACCTAGTCGCGTCGAATTGCCCTCTTTAATTCTTGTTGCAGGCGTTCGTTTGATAAGGCAAGTCGTTCGAGTTGTTCGGCCAGATGTCTAATCGCTTGTTGTTGTT
>CAMYNE010000482.1 GCA_947259675.1 uncultured Pirellulaceae bacterium | reverse complement strand
ACCTTCACCTTCGCCAGCTTCGCCTTCGCCAGCTTCGCCTTTTTTGGGCGCTGAATCATCCTCGACGGTTTGGGGAGGAGCATCTTTAGCCTCGGTCTTTGGCGAATTTTCTTCTACTGTCTCCGTACTGACATTTTTGAGTGCCGCTGTAGTCGTTTCTTCGTTTTTCTCAGGTTTGTCGGCAGACGCAGATTCATCCGTGGTACCAAAATCATCCTTGCTCGCGTTTGGTTCATTGATTGCATCAATATCCAAATCGTCAAAATCGAGGTTTGGAATGGTTGGCCCGGTCGGACCTGGTGCTTCGGCAGAAATGTCTTTCCACTCTTTGAACGTGTCATAAAGGGCGATCAGCTCAGGATTGTTGGTGCGATTGAGACCGCGTTGAGCTGGTGGGGCAAACGCGGAATCGGGGAATTCGTCAATCAGCTGTTGATAGTATTTTCGTGCTTCTTCAAATTCACCCAGGCTTTCACAGGTGTAGGCCATTGAGAACAAGGCACGCTTCTGCAACGATTCCGACTTTATGGAGTTACTAGCATCGACGACTTTCTGGAGGTTGGTTTTTGCACGTTTGAGATCGATAAAACCTTGTTCACGATCATACGAGACTTTTGAAAGCCCGGTTTGCAGATCCGAGTCGCCTACGATTTGCAACGACCACATTGCGGCCCGCTGGTTCGGGTAATCTTCGGCAACGTTCAATAGTCGAGACGTATTTTGGTTCAACAAAAGATCTGTATTCGCTAAGCTCAATTCTCGCCATTGGTCCGCGTACGCGGTTTGACGGGCGTTAATGAAGTAGGTAATAGCCATAAACCCTGCAAACGCCAAGGCAACGGCCAAAGCAATGTGTGACGTGTACGGCTTAAGATGGCCAATCTTTTTTTCAATCCAAGCCGTCAAGTCGTTTTCGTCGAGGTGGAGTTCTTCTTTTTTTTCTTTTTTAGTCATTTTTGGGGCGAATCTGGTTCGCGACTTGCTGAATATGTTTCCACGTTTACCTATCCGACAGTATAGAGTTGTGTAATTCTAACGGCAATAGCGACCCATCTCGGTGGGCCAGCTAAAAGCAGGTAACAGGCCAATTTTTGACAGCCGGATGACCGAACCGCAGAACGCCGAACAAGGAATTTCGAATCACGATGTGGTGAAGAGTTGGCTGACGCTAACAGATCTGCCAAACACCGCCTTCCTGGCCCAACCTCGGGCCCTGAATCCGAAATTACAGAAGTTCGGCTGCAACACAGCTGCGTTGAAAATTCCTTGTTCGTCATTCGATATTCCAATAATTTGTGGTTATCCATTGCGTTACGATCAGCCGATCCACCCCTAATCGCGCGCGCATGCGTTGATTAACATTTAAGATTTGCCGACACGTTTCACAACAAGTTGCCAGACTGACAATCGTACAGATGTCCCTCAATGCTCCCCAACTTGAAGCCGTAAATACTCTCTCCGGACCGCTTCTTGTCTTGGCGGGAGCCGGTACGGGCAAGACGCGCGTTATCACTTTTCGGATTGCCAACCTAATCACGCATGGGATCGCCCCGGACCGGATCCTGGGAGTTACTTTTACCAACAAGGCCGCCAATGAAATGCAAGTCCGGCTGAAAGAAATTTTGCCGCGACGAAAACGACCGTCCTCCAAAAACGGTAAGAAGCAAAAAGCCAGACAACCCTCGATTTCGACTTTTCACTCATTGTGCGTCCGGATATTGCGTCGCCACATCGAGCAACTCGGCTACCCGGCCCGATTCGCGATTTACAACCGGGGTGACCAGGAGAGCCTTGCCAGAAGTGTCCTTCGCGAAATCAACGTTCCCGACAACATGTTGGCACCCAGCCAGCTTTTGTTTTGGGTCAGCAAGTGGAAGTGCAAATCAATGAATCCGTCACAAGCGATCAATGACTCCGACACCGATCAGGCTCATCTCGCCGCCATTGGCTATGACCGTTATCAAAAGGCGTTAAGAAATAATGGCTGCGTTGATTTCGATGACTTACTTCTTTTGACCGAGCAATTGTTCAAACAGAACGAAGACATCTGTGAACGTGAATCGGCCCGCTTTGATCATTTGTTGATTGATGAATACCAGGATACAAACACCAGCCAGTATCGAATCGTAAAGGCGATGACGGCCAAACATCGCAACTTGTGCGTCGTCGGCGACGATGATCAATCGATTTACGGCTGGCGTGGAGCTGAGGTCGAGCACATTCTCAGTTTTCAACAAGACTGGCCAGACGCAAAAGTGATTCGTTTGGAAGAAAACTATCGTTCGACCGGTTCGATCGTCGATTCCGCGAACCAGCTGATCAAGTTTAATAAGCTGCGACACGACAAAGTTCTCCGTTCCGGGCGGCCAGGTGGTCCTCAACCAGCGATTTTTCAATTTCCCAACGAGACCCAGGAAGCGGCCGAAACGGTTTATTCGATTCGGCGACGTTTGCAGGAACCTGGGCGAGAACCTCGCGATTTTGCAATTCTGTTTCGAACCAACGAACAACCACGCCCGTTTGAAACGGAGCTGCGAAAAGCAAACTTGCCCTATGTTCTGGTTGGAGGAATGTCGTTTTTTGATCGCAAGGAAGTCAAAGACGTTTTGTCTTTCCTGAGAATGGTGGAAGGATCGCCCGATGAAGTTTCCGTGCTCCGCGTGATCAACACGCCGCCACGGGGGGTCGGCAAAAAGTCAGTTGAATCGTTGTTGAATTACGCAATTACACAAAAACAGTCTTTGTGGGACGTTGTCACGGGCAAAGTCGTGCGCCCCAATCTGCCACCAGCGACGATTAACGGGCTGAATCGGCTTTCCAGCACCATTCAAAATGTTCGCGATGCAGGCCAGAACCAATCGCTCGTCGATACGGCGCGTAATTTGATTCAGGCGACGAATTATCGCTCCGAGCTTGAGCGTATTTATTCCGACAACGACGAACGCGAATCACGCTGGGCAGTTGTCGAACAGATTGTCAATGCGCTCGGCGAATTTGAACAGTCAACTGACAATCCACAATTGACCGATTTTCTGGATCGGCTGGTTTTGGGCGATCAGGAGGTCGATGACGAGAAAGAGAAACAACTCAAGAAAAATGCGATCGCCCTGATGACGATGCATAGCGCCAAGGGGCTAGAGTTTCCCGAGGTCTACATCGTCGCG
>CAMYNE010000481.1:1225-4392 GCA_947259675.1 uncultured Pirellulaceae bacterium | reverse complement strand
ATTTTTGAAAATGAAGATGCGTTCGCAGTTCACGACCCTCTTCCCAGCACCCTTGTTCTTGCGGATGAAGGAGCCGCCAATCACACGCGTTTGACGATCGAGCCTTCCCAGCCCGGGATCGAAATATTTGTTCATGGCCGAGCCGCCATGAACCGTAATATCACGTTTCCAAAAAAATTTCCGGCGCGGCAAACACTGGAATCTTGTCAAGCAATTGCCAGACGTCATGGCCTCCTGGCTTCCAGAACCGTTCATCTTCAACAAACCCCCGCTGCGATCGACGCTGGCGTGTTTCACAACGATGTAATCTCTGTCGGTAACGAAAACGTATTCCTGACCCATGTGCAGGCATTCGTTGATCAAAATGCGATGCTCTCGCAAGTCCGCCAGATGTTTGAACAACAATTCGACTCTCCCCTTCAGGTCGTCGAATTCTCCGATGGTGAAATGAGTTTGTCCGAGACGGTAAGCTCGTACTTGTTCAACAGTCAGCTGCTGACGCGTCCGGATGGCGGAATGACGCTGATTTGTCCGCTCGATTGCAAATCATCAAGTTCGGCCTATGCGTGTACGCAAAGACTGATCGCCGAAGATAATCCCGTTGATCAAGTTGAATTCTTCGAACTCCGTCAGAGCATGAACAATGGGGGTGGGCCAGCCTGTTTGCGTCTCCGCGTCGTGTTGACCGAAGAGCAACAAAAGGCGATGCACTGGGGAATCATTTTGACGAAAAAACTCTACGGCTCCCTGGTGAAATGGGTTGAGAAAAATTATCGCAATGAATTAATTCCAGACGACTTACGCGATCCCAACCTGCTGACCGAAACGCGCGATGCGATCCATGAGTTGTGCGGGATTCTGGATTTACCAACCGATGTTTTGTTAAGCGACTGACCGTTTGTCAGCAAGTCGTTTGCGCGTCCGGTATTGACCAGGCGTGAAGTAGGCGCTTTCGTTCAACCGCGTGCCCAACCGGCCGCGTTTGCCGGTCTAAGCGCGGGGCGTTGCCCACGAGGTTAAAACGCCCTATTTCTAACTTGTCACAATAACGTAACTGCACGCCATCGACCGTATAGGGTATCTTGGCTAACTCGAAGTGACGAATTACGTTGGGCAACCAATTCTACCAGCGTTTCACAAGGAGCCTCGATCGAAATGGCCAGCCCCAAAGACCTCAGAAAATACTGGAATGAGAACATCCGGATTGTCTTATTCCTGTTGGCAATCTGGTTTGCGGTTGGGTTTGGAGCCAGCATTCTGTTCATCGAACAGCTCAATCAAATCAAGATCGGCAACCTGGGACTTGGTTTTTGGTTCGCCCAACAAGGTTCCATCTTTGTGTTTATCCTTCTTGTCCTCGCGTATGCGATATGGATGGATCGGCTGGATCGCAAGTACGGGGTGGGAGATTGAGCGTGGAATCGAGCGTTCTGGCAGCGTCCAATTTGCTTGTGCTTGCGGTAGACGATCCGGCGCGACCGTGGACGTGGACGTTTGTGGGACTCACTTTTGCCCTTTATCTGTTTATCGGCTGGCGCAGTCGGGTTCGCGAGACTGCCGGATTTTATGTGGCTGGCCAAGGTGTCCCGGCAATTGCAAATGGAGCCGCGACGGCTGCAGACTGGATGAGTGCCGCCTCGTTTATTGGGATGGCCGGACTGATCAGTTTTTCAGGAAGCGATGGATCGGTTTACTTGATGGGCTGGACGGGGGGTTACGTATTATTGGCATTGTTGCTTGCCCCTTATCTACGAAAATTCGGACACTACACGGTTCCCGACTTTATCGGATCGCGATATTACAGTGAAAAGGCTCGTGTCGTGGCGGCGGTTTGTGCGATTTTTGTTTCGCTGACCTACGTGGCGGGCCAGATGAAAGGCGTCGGTGTCGTCTTTTCCCGGTTCCTCGAAGTCGATCTCTGGATCGGCGTAGTGATCGGCATGGGGATTGTTGCTTTTTTTGCAGTGCTGGGCGGAATGAAAGGCATTACCTGGACACAAGTCGCCCAGTATTTGATTTTGATTTTGGCGTTTCTCATTCCCAGTATTGCGATTTCGTCGATGCTAACAGGATCCGCCGTGCCACAGTCTGGCTTTGTCTTCAGCGATATTTCGGAGAGGCTCAATGAAGTTCTGCTTGACCTCGGTGAAAAGGAATATACCAAGCCGTTTGAGAAGTTTTCGCAGCTCAACGTGTTTTGCATTACCGCTGCGCTAATGTTTGGAACTGCGGGATTGCCTCACGTGATCGTTCGTTTTTATACCGTCAGGAACGTCAGGGCGGCTCGCTACTCGGCTGTGTGGGCGATTTTTTTCATTGCTATTCTTTACACCACGGCTCCAGCGCTTGGTCTATTCGCCCGCTACAACCTCATCAAGAGTCTTCATGAATCAAAGATTGAACAGGTCGTCGTCAACAACGGAAGCGAAGACACGAAATTCAGTTTTCCAGCCGAGCGGGATGCAGCGTTTGCCGCGATCTCGGCGGAACAGGAAAAAACCAGGACTGGCGAAGTTGGCGTAACCTATTTTCTCTCGTCGAAAGAGGGACAAGCGTTGGATTGGGCGACACGTTGGCAGCGCACAGGGCTCCTGGCCATCGAGGACCTCAACCAAGACGGCTCGATCAATCTAAGACTCAACGAAGACACGGGCATTTCCGAACTGGCGATGATCGACAAAGACATAATTGTTCTATCGACGCCAGAAGTCGCTGGCCTTCCTCCCTGGGTCATTGCTCTCGTAGCTGTCGGCGGACTAGCCGCCGCGCTGTCAACGGCGGCGGGACTCTTGTTGGTGATCAGCTCATCGCTGGCCCACGATATGTATGTTCGTTTCTTTGCTCCCCATTCAACCGAGGCCGAAAAAGTTCGCATCGGTCGTATCGCCATCATTTTCGGAATCCTGGTAGCGGGTTATTTTGGAATCAATCCTCCCGGTTTTGTCGGTGAAGTCGTTGCGTTTGCATTCGGTCTGGCTGCGGCGAGTTTTTTCCCGGCAATTTTTCTTGGAATTTTTGTCAAGCGGGTTAATCGCGAAGGCGCAGTGACAGGGATGATCGTGGGATTGGTGTTTACGATGACTTACATCGTCATGTGCACGGCTGACAAGAGTCTGCCTTTGATGTTCGACGCGCCCATAATCGTGCCCATGTCGGCATTGGAGCCG
>CAMYNE010000481.1:0-1217 GCA_947259675.1 uncultured Pirellulaceae bacterium | reverse complement strand
TCAAGGGATTTGCAGTCACCCTGTCGATTTCCTTCGTTACAAAACCGCCACCACAACAAGTTGTGGACCTCGTCGAGAGGGTTCGCGTTCCTTCGGACAGCAGCCCTGCGAGCGATCATTGATTCTGGCGCGGAAAACTGGGAGTGGAATTTGGGGCCGTTTCTAGTAGCTATTTGTCGGAATTTCAAACGTTTTGGCCGCTTTCAGCCTCGGACACAGCGCACAGGCTGGAGCCATCAAAAAAGAACATTCCACCGATTTTTTGCCGGTTTTCTAACGCTGAATTTTGATTAGCTTATCAAATACCGCGGATAAGTTTGTACAAATCGGCATTCTCTAACTAAAATAAACTAAGGCTGTGCATGAAAATCGGGTTAGCCACCCACTTCCGAACCTCGAGTAGGTTGAACGGGAACTTACCAGGCCTATTTCCTTGACTCTCAAGTGGTGAGTTCTTAGTCTGAAGTGATAAGTTGAGATCAGTATATTGTCGCATGGAGATTCAGCGTGTTGTTCAAGCTAAACAAAAAGTCGTATCGCAAATCAAAGCAATCCAACCTGAGAACGGACTATTCGCAGCTGGAACCTCGTCATCTTTTGGCCCATGTTTCATTCGATGATGTATCCGGGGTGTTGAAGGTGATTGGCACGAATGAAGCCGATACTGTGGTGCTCATCAACGGAGATAGTCAGGCAAACGTGACGCTAAGAATTGACGGCACCGTCCATCCGCAACAGTTTTCGCTCAACGAAATAACCGAACTGCAATTTTTTGGCAGAGACGGCGACGACAATTTCGTTGTTCAATATAAAAATTTTGGGCTAAACCAATTTTTGGTCACGGCCGCTGGACAGGCGGGCAACGATCGTTTGTTTGCCGAGCAAGCGATTCCATATTCATACAGAAATCCCTTCAAGTTTATCGGTGGACCTGGCGACGACCTACTTGTCGGCGGTAACGCAAACGACCAATTGATTGGCGGAGACGGTAATGACATCATTAGAGGCAACATCGGAGAAGACATTCTTCTGGGAAATGCTGGTGACGACGTTCTTAACGGACAAGCCGGAGACGACATGATTCAAGGGGGCACAGGTGACGATCGTTTGATCGGTGGTATCAAGCAACGACCATCTGACAGGGTGGTCACATTCCCTGGCGGTAATGACGAACTATTCGGCGGAGTTGGGAACGACATGATGTTTGGTCAAGATGG
>CAMYNE010000480.1 GCA_947259675.1 uncultured Pirellulaceae bacterium | reverse complement strand
GCAGATGGTCCTGAAGCCAGCCCAGCGGATTTTGAAACGAAATTCCGAACCGTCGCCGCCCGGCCGCCTCCATCACCACCCATTCGCAATCCAGCCGATCGGCGACTTCGTGGATCGTATGCACCACGTCGCGAGTGACGGTTTTATCATATTCCAGCTCGACACCTTCGACTTCGGCCATCACGTGAATTCGGCGGCTGAGGGCGATCGAGTGTGGATCTTCTTCAAGTGCATCGGCGAGATAAATCTGTTCCGGAACAGGCGTGAGGTGGAGTACTTCCAGCTTGCGACCGTGAGCCAAGGAAGCTCCCATCTCGACGAGCGTTTCCGGCGATCGTTCGCTGCCGAAAAGTGGCACAACCACCGCAGCTTCCTGTGGCAAGTCCTCCGCGAGTGTCGTTACAAATCCTTCGTTCCGATCAGGAACCAAGTCTTGTCGTCTCCCCATTTTGCCAACAACACCTCGACGCGTAGTTTTTTGCTGGCCGTAACCAAAGTAGGAAATCGCGCCCACGACAACAATACAGCCGATGGCATATAGACTGGTAAATCCCATCGCGGCTAACAAAGCAATGCCACTTACAACTCCGAGGATTTGCATCACCGGATAAAGCGGCGAACGAAATCGTGGCTTGTACCATGAACTGGCAATTTCCCGCAGCACAATGACGGTCCCACAAACAAACATGAACGCGAGTATCATGAATGCGCTCGCCAATTTGGCGATCTGTTCCACCGGCAAAAACAAGATGGTAATCGTCATCACAAATGCTGTTAACAAAATGCTGGCCACCGGCGTCCTGAAATAAGGATTGATCGATTTGATTACCTCGGGAAGCAATTGATCTCGGCTCATTGCAAACGGGAAACGGGACGCGGCCAGCAACCCGGCGACTGCCATGGAAACCATCGTTATCACGGCTAACACCGCGGCAATGATTCCAGCCGTGGTTCCACCAACAATGGAGGCCAGTGTATATATCGGATGAAGATTCGGGTTGCCTAATCCATCTGAGTCGGTCAAATCTTTGATCGGAACATTGGTGACCAAAATAAAGACGACAACAACGTAAACGCACATCACGATGAACCACGAAATCAAAATTCCCAGCGGAAGATTTCGATCCGGGTTTTTGACTTCTTCGGCGATCGCGGCAATCTTGGTGACGCCAGCATAGGAAACGTAGACAAATGCGGTCGCTGCCAGAAAACCGTGAAACCAATAGTTGGCTCCAACCATCCCCTTATGCGAAAACCCCTGCTCCAGGAATTCCAGCTTCATGGTTGAGACGCCTGCGATTGCCATCGCGATGAGGGCTATAAGTACACTTGAAATAATGAACTTTTGCAACTTGCTGATAATGCTCACGCCCAGAATGTTCAAGACCGTGATGACAACCAGCAACGTCAAAGCTACAGGTCTTATTGGCAATTCGATCAGCACAGACAAGTAAGCGCCGAACCCGACCAGCGCAAATGCACTTTTTAAGAGCAGCGACAGCCACAATCCCAATCCCGATATCGTACCGGCTAACGGACCAAACGTTCGTTCCAGGTAAACGTAGGTTCCTCCCGAAGTTGGCATCGCCGTTGCCAGTTCCGATTTGGACAAGGCTGCGGGCAATACGGTCAACCCGGCAACCAAATAAGCCAGCCAAACCATGGGCCCGACCTTGGCAGCCGCCAGGCCCGGTAGCACGAAAATACCACTGCCCAGCATCGCACTGATGCTGATCGCCACAACCGCGCCTAGTCCCAATCTTCGTTCAAGCGTTTTCAGAGTGTTGCCTTCTTAGATAGTGACGATGTTCGACGAAAAGCAGCCGACTCGTAGTGAATTTCATTATCGAACCAATAATATTAACAGATACTTAGGGTTTTGAAGATGCCAACACCGGACGGTATCGCGCGGATCGTTCCACCCAGCCGAAACATCAACTGACTGACGCTGGATGCGCATCGGATCGGTTTGCCAAACGGCATCAAACCTCGTGGCAATCGTGAGGTTCGAAAAAGGCTACCAATCCGCTGGACTAATGCGACCCACGTTCATGACAAAGTAGGCGATGCAACCTTCCAATTCAGCGGACGCACAAAGGACAACCCGAAAAATCAGCGGATGGCTCTACTCAAAACCGTTGAACAAGTTCATACCAAAAGCGCTCGAAACCTGGCAACGGTCAATAAAACTGCGATCAGAATATTTAGAAGGTGTGCCGCGTTTGTTGGTTACTTCGTGTATTGCAATTGCAGTTCCTGTTGCCGAACCATAGCAAACTGAATTGAGTTTTGGGTGTCGCTTTGCCACAGCTCCGCACCACGAGTGACTTCGCTCGCTTGATCACAAACCAATTGCAATTCGGCTTGCTGCTGTTCGACAGTGGTTAACTCCAACGCCCGATGAAGAACCTCAGTATGTGTCGGGCTGAGCGATGCATTCGACATCTGGTCCTTACAAAATGCTCAGGATTGAAACCTGATAACAATTCGGACCGGCAGAAAGTCATTCAAGAAATTGGCGCCAAAAACCGTTTTGTAATTATTTCTGGCTCGCAATTTTTTGACATTTTTTGTTAAATATTTCAAATATTCAGTCAACGTAGTTAACCTTGATGCCGAATCATTTGACTTGGAGCTGAACGGGGCTTGTGCCGCAATCATGTCGGGAACGGTCCAAAACTTGTCCGTTGAACTAAACGGGGCATGCCGCGCGAAGTTAAAACAACTCGAATCTGTTGACGCGACGGTTGAAATCAACGGCACCGGGAGCGCCGAAGTTTTCGCAAGTCAATCGATCGACGCAAGTGCATCAGGCTTCGCAACGATTACCTGCTACGGCAACCCTCCAGACGTCAAGAAAGAAGCCAACGGGGCTTCAAAAGTAGAGATTGTTGACTTGGTCGAAGAGGATACGGAGTCGTCTCCCTGATTCTCGCCGCTTAACCTAGACTTGTTCAGCCTCAGAATGTTGTTTCCCGGCCGCACCAGAATTGCAGGAGGTTCAGACCGAATTCAACCATCCCGAAAACGTCATTTGGGCGAAGGGGCTCCGCAGAACTTGATGGTAGCCCTAAGCGAAGTTATTCTGCCCCCCCGACAATTCGGTCAGGGTATTATCGTCAAGCCACAAAACCTACCACCTCGCTCTCGATCGTCCTATTTTCGTTCGACG
>CAMYNE010000479.1 GCA_947259675.1 uncultured Pirellulaceae bacterium | reverse complement strand
GATCAGCCGGTTCACCGGCTGGGGTTTGATATATTTTATCATTGCCGGTTTATCCGGTCCCTGTATCGGCCGGCTTCTGCTGTTTGTCGGAATCAATCGCTTGGGCAGTTCAACGGCATCGACGCTTTACTCGATTAAGCCTTTATTCTCGGCAATCGCCGCAGTTCTGATTTTAGGCGAAAGCCTGACAGCCGGAATTGCGGTTGCAACCGTGATCATGGTTGCCGGACTGGCAGTTTCAAGTACGGGGTGTTTTACAACGCTAGGACCCACGTTGGGCGTATTTGGTATTCCCATTCCCGTTTCACCTTACTACCAAAAATTGGAAGAAGACAAGTTCCATGTGCATGAACGATATGCGAGAGTTCCGGTCATGGGACCGTTGACTGCAGGTGGGCCGGTTGAAGCACTCGATCCACCCAGCGACGACGAAGTCTGGTGGGCGTTGGAGCGAGCCAGCAGCGTACAGGGTGGCGTGCCATTTTTGTTCGAAACTCAGCGCAATAACGTAACCATGGTCAAAGAGAAAATCGCTGACTATGTCGATCCTCCCCGAGTCGTTCCGCTGATCGGACCTGCCCAGCTTCACCACGCACACTACAAGTGCACGGTTTACTTTACCGAACGTAAGATCGTCGGTTGGCCAGTCCCACATACGTTGGTTGACGAAGACGCCGTCGAAGTTCTTTATCTCGACCACAACCATTTCCACATGGTTGGGAATGTCGACCTGGGCAGGAACAACACGCATTATTAAACTTGGAAATGCCACGACGGGTATCGGGATAACGTCCCAACCTGCATAATGCCGTCCAAAGCGTTTCCCAAATCCCATCGCCAAATCCATCATTGCCGCTCCCACGAGCGGCTTTTTTTGTAGCGGCATTTGCGTTCAGGGAGCGACCGAGACTTTATCCGATAAGCGTTAATCCTGCCACTTTTGCCAGTTGTGACAGTTACTGATACGTGAGACAGTGGATGGGAAAGTTGTCCGAAGAAATCCAACGTGCGGGCGGCCTTAATTTCGTATAACTAGCTATTGTGACTGACCCAAATCAAGCATCGAACGACGCGCTAATGCAATCGGGCCCAAAGGATAGTGGGTTTCTTGATCGGTGGGCGCTCAAAATCGTTCTGATTTCACTGTTTTTGCTGCCGCTCGTCGTGTTTGGAGCGGCAAAATCTCTGAAAGTTCATTCGAACGACGTAAATGCCTGGCTCCCGAAGGGATTTGCAGAAGCCGAAAAATACGAATGGTTTCAGCAACATCTCGGTGTCGACGAGATGATCGTCGCGAGTTGGGCTGGATGCACGCTCGATAACGATGTCGTGCTCAAGTTTGCGCAGGCTCTGGAACAGGAAAAAATTAACGGGGCTCCTGCTTTTGAACGAATCGTAAGCGGTCCGGAAATGCTGGACGAAATCACGCGCACAGGTTGCTCGAAGAAAGCTGCCTTCAATCGAGTGAGAGGGCTGGTCGTCGGAAAAGACCGCAACACAACTTGCCTGATGGCGTTTCCAAGCCGTGTTTTCAAAGACGACCGAACGGAGTTGGTCAGCATTGTCCGCCGGGTCGCCAAGGACAAATTTGGAATTGCGGATGATGAATTAAAACTCGGTGGCCCCACGGTTGACGGAGCCGCTATCGATTATGAGTCCAAACGATCGCTCAACAAGTTCATGCCGATTACCGTTCTCGTGGTTTTCTTCCTGACCTGGTTTCGTTTGCGCGATTTGGCGATGTCACTCGTGGTTCTTGTGTTCTCGGTTGGTTGTGCTGGAGTCGGATTGGCCATCTTGTATTACACGGGCGGCGTAATGAACTTGACCATGGTCATGCTTCCGACACTCACGTTTATTCTGGGTGTTTCAGCCTGCGTCCACATGGCCAATTATTATCGAAAAGCGGTTGCCGGTGGCAAAGGGATCATTTCCGCGCAGACTGCATTGAACGACGGGGGACACCCCGTGATGATTTCTGCTTTGACGACGGCTGTCGGATTGATGTCGTTGGGAACCAGTCAGATAGTTCCGATTCGAATGTTCGGGCTTTATTCGGCGCTCGGTATTTTAAGCGGACTTCCGATTGTCTTGCTGTTAATGCCAGCGGCCATGCACTTGTTACACGGAACGGTGCTAGGGCGGACTGCCAAAAGGAAAGTTGTTGCCAAACGCGAAGAAATTTCCGGAGTTAGCCGCAATACTTCGTGGGTTGTGAATTGGGTCTGCCGTTCGCATTGGTGGGTCGTGATCCCAACGATGGTAGCGCTGGTCGCACTTTCCATTGGAATTGTCCGGCTCAAGGCGTCAGTCAAGCTGCAAAATCGTTTTGCTCAGCGCACGCAAATCCTCAAAGACTATTCCTGGCTGGAAAAAAATCTGGGCCCGCTGGTTCCGATGGAAGTGGTGCTTCGGTTTGGTCGCGATAATGATTTGAGTCCCTGGCAGCAGATGGAGCTGGTTGAATCGATCGAGTCGGCGATCATGCAGACCACCGCTGTGAACGCGACTTATTCCGCGGCAACGTTCCGGCCACCTGTATCCAAGGGAATAGGTTTACGCGGCCAGATGCAGAAAAAAATCGCGATCGGCAAATGGGAAAAACAACTTGACCAACTTGAGGAAGCCAACTTGTTAAAACGACTCCCCGAGGAAAATCTCTGGCGAATCAGTTTGCGAGTCGCGGCCCTGAATGAGATCGACTACGGAGGATTTCTTGAAGCCGTCAACAAAAACGTTCAAAACCAGCTGTTTCATATCGCACAGCCTGATACTTCGGCCGTTTTGACCGGTGGTATTCCGCTTGTTTACAAAGCCCAGCATCAAATCCTGTTTGATCTTGCCAGGAGTTTTTGCACCGCATTCATTATCATCACTTTTATTTTGATTTTAATACTCGGAAATATTCGCGCCGGATTGATCGCGATGATTCCGAATGTTTTTCCACCGTTAATCGTGTTTGGTGCGATGGGTTGGTTGGGCGTGGCCATCGAAATTGGATCGGTCATGACCGCCAGCGTGGCATTAGGAATCGCCGTGGATGATACGGTCCACTTTTTGACCTGGTACCGACGCGGAACCGAACAAGGAAAATCTCGTTACAAAGCGATTCAATACGCGTTTGACCATTGCGCGAAAGCGATGATCGATACGACCTTGATTTGCGGATTAGG